>NZ_JAGHWR010000013.1:0-18235 GCF_017746155.1 Xanthomonas sp. D-36-1 | reverse complement strand
TTGATCAGACCTTCCTTAGGTCTCGAACAACGCGCGTTGCAGGTCCGGTGGCGGCAGGTGCGCCAGGAGTCGAGTCAGCTGATCGCGCTGCGCGCGCAACGGGTCGTGCATGAGGAAGTTGGCCAGGCGCGCATGCCAGGCCGGCCAGCGGGTGGCCAGCGCATCCATATCGCCTTCGGCCGGGCGGCCCTCGTGCGGGGAGGCAACGAAGGCGGTGTCGCACAACACGTTACGCCAGCCCAGCCCGCCCATGCGCAGGCTCAAGTCCACCAGTGCCGCGTACCACGAGCCGTAACTGCTGGCGTCCAGGCCACCGGCCTTGCGCCGCGCCGTTCCGCGCAACAGCACCGCGTGCCCGATCGCCGACGGCAGTTCCGGGTGCAGCGGCGGCATCGCGGCGCAGGCAGCCGCAAGCCGCTCGGGTGCGTCCGGCATGGGGTTGAGCTCGCCCAGCCGCGGCCAGCTGCAGGCTTCGCCCACATTGCTCCATGGCGTGGCGGTGGCGATCGCCGCATCGCGTGCAAAACACGCGGTCAGTTGCCGCAACCATCCGGGCAGCGGGCAGGCATCCAACCCCAGCACCACCACGTCGGCATCGCCGCAGGCGCTGAGCATTTCGTCCAGATGCGCCACCTCGCCCAGCATGCGCTGGCGGCGGGTGTAATGCGCCTGCAATTGCGTGCGTGCCAGCCAATGGTCGATCACTGCGCGCCCACGCGGGCCGGCCTGTGCATCGTCGGCCAGCCACACCCGCGTGCCGGCCGGCGTGGCGGCATCCAGTGCGCCCAGACAGGCATCCAGCGCCTGGTCGTCGGTGCCGACCGGCACCAGCACGACGGGAAGAATTATGTCCGTAATCAGGCTTGCGAAACCTCAGACGCAGGCTCCGACCCTAGCCGGTCATCTAACATAAACATTATCCAGATAAACCTCAGAGGGAACAGCTGTGAGCTCACCAATGCTATTGACAAAACTTGAAGTGTAGCCAGAGAAAGTAAGCTCAACCTGCTTTCCGGCATACTTTGAAAAATCAATATCGCTCACCTGAACAAACCTAGGGCACGTCCGCGACGCTGAACAAGTCTGATCCTCCTTGTTTGCACCATTATAACTAGCCAAAGATTCAACCTGCCCTGTAGCCAAATCACGTACGGTCACGTAAAGAGAACCATCCCTGAATGTTCTCGGCGTGTATGCATGCTGAAAAATATCGCCTATCTTGTAAGCAAAGCTTAATTTCGCAGCAACTGGAACCACAAACGTTTGAGACACTCGGCCGCATAAGTTAAAACCCCCAACATCACCCCTATTCCCCAGAGAAACGATCGCTACGTAGCCGTCGGCGGGCGACTCTGTCGCCCCGCCCAGGCGAGCCCCACCTTGCGTATAACTTGCATTTGCGCAGCTGGAAAATGCACCTGCCTGGACTGATGCAAAACTCCACGCCCAAGGACTACCAGGCCTGTCGAAGCTTCCGTTGACAACTTGGCACAGCGCATTGAACGAGAAGAGCATGGTTATGAAAGCCACAACTAATGAATAACCTTTTTTATACATGGCACTACCCTCGCTGGAAGTGATGAGACCACAAAAAGTCTAATACCAATCAAAAAGCATTTCGCCGCCACTTAATTTTCATTAAAATAATTATAAAAACAATGATAGTAGTCGCAAATTCATCAATTAATCATGATGGAATTACTTACTTACCGCTTGACTTATTCATAGGCGTCATTGATTCGAATCGACGACCATATTCATCCGTGAGGTTTCGTGCCTCCATAGGATTCCGGACAATACTAGGAGTCAGCAGAACTATCACTTCACTGCGCCTCTTATTTTGGGTCTTCTGCCCAAACAAAGCACCTAAAACTGGCAGCTTACTCAAGAACGGAACCCCTGCTGAGCCATCGCTAGCACTATCCTGAATTAGTCCAGCTAGCATAATGGTATCGCCACTCTGAATTGCCGCCTCTGTCTTAATACGACGAGTGTTAATATCCACATTGCATGCGGCCTGATTCACTGTCGCCGTTGCGGATGCGCAGGCAGTTGGCCTATCGCCTGGACTACTGACTTCCTGCACGATATCCAGAAACACCATGCCATCTTTGGTGACGCGCGGACGTACTTTAAGGATCACGCCGGTGTCGATGTACTGCACCGAGGAGAAGCTGCTGTCGCTACCCAGGCCGGTATTGATCGAGGTGGAATTGATCGGAATGCGCGAGCCCACGTTGAGCGTCGCTTCTGCGTTGTTGCGCACGAACACCGACGGGGTCTGCAGCAAACGTACATTGGTCACAGTATCCAGCGCGCTGATGATTGCAGCAGCGTTTTTCCCAAGGAAACTCCAAGCAAGCCCACCGCTGCCAACTTTGCCGGCAATATCACCCCAGATGTTACGTCCAGCCGCATTTGCGAGGCCAGCACCAAGGCCGATGCCGGTTCCATTCGTTACGCCACTATCGGTCGCGGCGCCAGGTGCGTTGACCGCATTTTCGAAGTACCAGTTCACGCCGTAACGTAGCTCGCCGGTCAGATTGACCTCCGCAATCTGCGCTTCGATATGCACCTGCATCGGCATCACATCGAGTTTCTCGATGACGTCGCGGATGGACGTCCATGCCTGCGGTGTGGAGCGCACCAGCAAGGTGTTGGTTTCGGCCACTGCCGACACGCCGACCTTGTCGCCTTGCACTTCCAGCGTCACCGCGCCATTGCCGTTGCTGCGCGGCGACAACTGCAGGCTACCGTTGCCGAGCCCGCCGCCACTGCTGCCACCGGTGCCGCTGCTGTCGAACTCACCGCCCACCGTGCCGCTGCTGCCCCCGTTTTCACCGATGCTGCCGCCGGTCACGCCGGAGCTGCCGCCCAGGCTGCTGTCGCGATTGCCGAGCGTGCCACCCAGCACGCTGGTTTCCGACCCCGGGGCCAGCGACGCATTGGAATCGCCACCGTTGCTGCGGCCACCGAACACTTCCGAAAGACGATCGGCCAGATCCTTGGCCTTGATGTACTTCAGCTCGTAGGAGAACAGCCGCACACCGCCACCGGCACTGTCGATCCGGTCCAGCCACTGCTGGATCTGGTCCAGATAACGCGGCTGCGGGGTGATCACCAGCACCGCGTTGGCGTTTTCCAGCGGCATGAAACGGAACATGCCGGCGCTGGGCGTCTTGCTCTGCTCGCCGAAGACCTTTTCCAGATCCGCGCTGACTTTTTCGGCCTTGCCGGACTGGATCGGGAACACGCCCACCGACATGCCCGACAGCCAGTCCACGTCGAAGATCTGCACGGTGCGCAGATAGTTTTCCAGCTCGGCGCGGGTACCGCCCAGGGTGATGACATTGCGCGCCGGGTCGGTGCCGACGATGGCATTCGGGCGTGCGTAGGGCTCGAGCACCTTCTTCATTTCGCTGGCGGAAATGAACTTCAGCGGCACCACGCGCACCTCGAAACCGCGTGCGGCCGAGGGCGATGCGGTGCTGGGCGCGACCGTGCCCGCCAGCGCCTGGTCGGCCGGCACGATGTTGTAGCGGCCACCGCTGAACACCATGCGGGCGTTGTTCCAGCCCAGCACCATCTCCAGCAGGTTCAAGGCCTGCGCCGGCGAGACCGGGTTGGGCGTGGCAAGGGTCACGGTGCCCTGCACGCCGGGCGCGATGACGTAGTTCTGCCCCAGCATGTCGCCCAGGATCGCCTTGACCACCGCCTGCACCGACTCGCCTTCGAAGTTGAAGGTGGCGCTGCCGCTGCTGGCCATGCCCAGCGTGGGCGCCGGCGCGGACGCGGCGCCCTGGTTGATCATGGTGCCGCTGCCGCGCCGGATCACCGGACTGGGCTTGGCACTGGCGTTGGCGTTGCCATCGGCAGCCTGCTCGGCGGCAGTCTGGGTGGCGCCGGCAGCCCCGACTTGCGGATCCAGGCGCGCGTTGCGGCGCACGTCCGGCGGCGGAGTGGTGGCGCAACCGGCCAGCAGGCCAATCAGCAGGGACACGGGAAACAGGCGCGGCGTCATGCGTTCACTCATTGGGTCTGACCGGGGGTAGAGCCGCTCTGGCGCTGCTGTTGCAGCTGGCGGCGTCGGGCTTCGATGCGTTCGCGGATGGCACGCATCTGATCGTCGGAGGGACGTGGGGCTTCCTGCGCGCCATCGCTGCGCTGCGGCGGCACGGTTGGCGGTGCCTGCCCGCCTGGCTGTTGTTGCTGCCCCGGGGCGACAGGTTGCGGTTGCGGCGGCTGCGGCGGGGCAAGTGCGGCAGCGTCGGGGGGCGGGACCGGCTGGGCGCCAGTGGCGGCACCCCGTGCGGCGGCATTGGCGGTCGGCGGCTGCCCGCCCTGGCCGTTGAACACGTGCAATTCCAGGGTTTGCGTGCCGCTGGGGCCTTCGATGGTTGCGCTCCGCGGCTGCAGGGCGAGCAGGCGCCAGCCCTTCACCGCTTCGCCGCCCAACTGCACGCGCACCGAATCCTGCGGGTCCAGGGTCAACGTCGCCATCTTGAAGTTGTCGGTCAGCAGCACACCGGTCAGGCGCACTGTCGAAGCAGCGCTGCTGCCGTCGTTGCCGGACAGGAAGAATGGATGCGGCAGGCGGTCTTCGGCAAACGCCGGATGCGCGGCGATTTCCGAATATTTCTCGAATGCGCCCAGGCGCTCCGGCGCTGGTGCCGGCAACGTGGGCAGCCGCTGCACCAGCGCCGGGTCGTCGGGCAGCGGCTCCACGCGCTTGCCCAGGCCGGCGACGGCCAGCACGCACACCAACAGTGCCCAACCGACCACGGTGACCAGCAGCCAGGTGCGCAGGCCGATCATGTCAAGGCGCATTGCTGGCCTCCGCGGCGTTGGGGGCAGCAGGTGCGGCGGCGGCGTTCAGCGGTTCGGCGCTGGCACCGGGGCGCAGATAGCCGGCCAGTTCGAAGGCGATATCCAGGCCATTGCCGCTTTCGTTGGGCGAGAGCTGGTAGCGCTGCGCCATCACGTTGAGGTTGTCCACGAACAGGCGCGGCGTGCCGTTTTCCAGGCTGTACAGCACCGAGGCCAGTTCCGGGGTGCCGCAGCGCAAACGCACCTGCACCGCCACGCGGGTGAAGCGGTTCTTGCTCTCCGGCTGCAACGGCGAGCGATTGCTGATGGCGCAGCTGCGGTTGCCGGGGCTGGCCTCCACCACCGCGCGTTCCAGCCGCTGCACCAGCCCGGCGGAGGCGAGTTCGGCCGAGGTTTCCGGCAGGAAGCCCGGGCGGCTTTCCAGCGTCTGGCGCGCCTGCCGCAGCCGCTTGCTGACTTCCGGCGCCTGTTGCAATTGCACGCGCACGCGCAGCTCGCGTTCGCGCAGCGCTTGCAGGTCGTCCTGCACCGCGATCATCGGTTGGGTGAACCACGGGTGCACCAGCACCAGGTAGGCCACGCCGATCACCAGCAACAGCAGGCCCAAAGCGATCCAGCGATCGCGCTTAACGCTGCGTGGCATCGGCTGCCTCCTTCGCATCGGGGCCGGCCAGCTCGGCGGTGATGGTGAAGCGGTCGACATTGCGCCCGGCATCGCTCTGCAGCACGCCGGTCAGCGACGGCGTACGCCACAACGGCGAGCCCTCCAGACGACGCACCAGCGAAGAGGCCTCGTTGCTCAATCCGATCAACTGCAGTTGCCCGCCTTCGACCGAAAATTTTTCCAGATACGTGCCACCGGGCAGGCGCCGGCTCAGTTCGTCCCAGATTTCGACCGAGGTCGGGCGGGTGGCGCGTTGCTGCTGGAAGAACCGCGCGCCTTCGACCAGATCCATCAATTGCTGCCGTTCGGCAGCGACCTTGCGCGCGCGCGCGGCGTTGGCCTGCACCTTGGCGCGCAGATCGTCGGCGGCCTGGCGGCGGTTGTCGAGCAGCAGCCAGCCGGCAACGGCCAGCAGCACCAGCGCAGAGGCTGCGAGCAACAGGTTCCAGCGCTGCATCGGGTCGCTGCGGCGCAGGCGTCGCGCCGGCGGCAGCAGGTTCACCCCCAACGGCAGGCCGTTGGCGTCGGTCACGTCGATGCCCGACAGCGCGCTGTTCCATGCGTCCGGCACGCCGGCCGGGCCATCGATCATGCGTCGCGGCACCACCACCAGTTCGGCATCGAGCTGGCCGTCTTCGCGCACATCGAGCACGCGTGCATCGAAGTACACCTGGTCGGCGGTGAACGGGGTTTGTCGGTCGATCTCGAAACGCGCCACGTCCTGCAGGCGCGCCGCTGCCGCTGCGGGCAGGCGCAATGGCCGGCGCAAGGCATGCGCGGCCGGCAACAGCCAATGCCGCGGCAGCCCTTCAAGCGCTGTCGGCAGCAAGCCGTTGACTTCCTGCGGATGCACCGGCCACGGCAGGCTGGCGACGGTATCGCAGCTGTGATCGCGCTGGCGCAGCAACTGCAGCGTGTCGCCATCCTGTTGCAACAACAGGCGTGCCTGCGACAGACCCAACTGCCATTGCCAGCGCTGCGGCAGCCAGGCCAGCAGCGAGTGTTGCCACCAACGCCAGAAGCCTCCGGCTCCCGGCATGGCGCGTACGCCGATACGACCCAAGGTATCCCGCCATGCGGTCATTGCACTGCTGCTCCCTCTTCCCAACGCAACACGGTATAGGCCGACCCTGGTAATGCGGACGCGCTGGTCGACACCACCGCCCGCAACACGGCCTCGCGTCCCTGACTCAGTCGCGCCCGGCTCTCGATACTATAAGTGCCCGAGCCACCGACCGTCGCCTCGCTGCCCGGCAAACCCAGCGGCGCGTCACGCTGGGCCAGCAGTTGCTGCGCGTCCAGCCCCATCGCGGTGAGCACCGGGGTGGGCGCAAACCGCGCTTCAGGCCGCGAACGACCGCTGTACAGCGTGACGTTGGGCAACAGCTTGCGATACAGCTCGCCATCGATGCCCAGCACCAGGCGCAGTTCGCCCAGGGTTTCGAATGGGCTGTCCTTCGCGCCATACGGCAGCCCGGCATCGGCGTAATCGCGATCTTCGGCGCCACCACCGGGCTGGCTCAATGAATCGCCATCGCGCCAATCGACGATGGCACCGGCGATGCGCCCGGCACTGGCCTGCTCGCCGCCCACCGCGCGCACCAGACCGGCGAGCAAGGTGGGCTCGGCCATGTTCAGATCCACCTTGCCGCTTTCATCAGTGATACGAATCTCCACGCTGGCATCGTCCATCTGCCAGCGATAGCGCCGGCCGTCCGGGCGCCAGCGCGCCTGGGTGTCGGCGTCTTGCAAGCGAAACAATGCGTATTCCAGGCCAGAGCGCGCGTATTCCTGCGCCTGTGCACCGTTGCGCAGCATGCTGCCCTGCAGCGCTTCCACGCGTGCGGTGAGCGCGAACGCACCGATCATCGCAGTGAGCAACGCAATCAACCACAGCACCAGCACCAGCGCGGCACCGCGCGCGCGCGTCATTGCCCTGCTCCCGGGTTGCTGGATTGCGGCAACGCCACCACCATCGGCGGCCATGCGGCATCGTCACTGCGGATGTCGATGCGCACCATGAGCGGCAGGCGGTCGTGCCACTCCCACTGCGGCAGCCACGCGCTCAGGCGTCCGTTTTGCGGATCCATGCCGCGATACCGGAAACTCACCTGCTGCACGCCTTGAGCAAGCAGTTCCGGCGGCAGCGGGCTGCTTTCTTCGATCGGCTTGCCGGACTGCAGCATGGTCAGCGCAATCAGCAGGTTGCGCCGATCGCCATCGCCGGCCACCGACAGGTCGTGCAGATACGGCCCGCCGCGGCCCAGGTAATCGGGCACGTCTGCGGCAAAGCGCAGGCGTTGCGGCTCGCCGATGAACAGGATCGGCTGCTGACTTTGCGTATCGATGCCCATGGCGATCGGCAATGCTGCGGCCAGGCGCCGTCGCAGAAATTCTTCTACCGCACGCACGCGCTCGCTGCGCTGCGCGATCGCTTCGCCGCGCTGACTCACCGCGCTGGCCGAGCGCAGGGTGGCAAACGCCAACGCCAACCCACCGACCAGCAACATCGTGGCCAGCAGCACTTCGATCAAGGTGAAGCCTGCGCTGCGCCAACGGCTCATGGCGCGCTGCCCTGCGTGTTGGCCGCCACCAGCCGCAACGTGCGCCATTGCAGCATCTGATTGGACTGCTCGCCCCAAAGTACCACCAAGGTCAATTGCAGCAGACGGTGCGCGCCGGGCGACATCGGCGCCTGCCGATTGCGCCGCGGTTCGTCGTAGGGGCGCACTTCCATCGACCAGCGAAAGTGGCCGTTTTCGAACGTGCCTTGTTGCTGCTCGGGCTCCAGCGGCTTGTCGATGCCCTGCACGGCCAGCAGCGATTGCGCGTGCAAGGTGGCGCGCGTGCTTTCATCGGCCGCGCGCACCTGGCGTGCAGCACCGGACAACGACCCGAGCAACAGGCTCAACGCCAACGCCAGCAACGCGAAGGCAACGATCACTTCGATCAGGGTGTAACCGCGCTGATGCCTCATGGCGATGGCGTCCGCAATGGGCCCGAACGCACCTCGCCGGTGATCCAGCCCACGTCCACGCGCCATCTGGCGTCCTTGACCTGCAGATCGATACGCCCGCCGGTAGAAGCGCCATCCGGAAAGAACTGGATCGCGCCCTGATCCTGCCGCGATTGCACCTGGCGCGCGCCGGTGAAGCGCACCTCCAGCGACGGCGGCAGATCGCCATGATGGCCGCCGGGTGCGTCCCAGCGCAGCTGCTGCGGGTTGATCAGAAACCGCTGCGGCGTGCCGGTGGCAATCGCCTGGGTGCGCGTGTAGCGCAGCTGCGAGGCGATCGCCTTGCCGGCAGTGCGCAGGCGCATGCCGTCGATGCCGCCGTTCAATGCCGCAGCGGCAAGTACGCCGGCCAGTGCGATCAACGCGATCACCAGCAGCATTTCCAGCAACGATGTGCCACGCGCGCGTGCCCGACCAGGGCCGACCGCTCCATGCCGATGACGCAACGGCTGACACGCAACGCGCATGGCGAGCGCTTATTGGTACTTGATGTCCGCGTCGTAACTGCTGCCACCGGGCTTGCCGTCCTTGCCCAGGCTGATCAGGTCGAATGGCTGACCGTCGCCGGGCGCACGGTATTCGATGGCGTGGCCCCATGGGTCGTTGAGTTCGGCCGGCTTGGCGTACGGGCCCAGCCAACCGCTGCTGCCGCCGGGCTGGGTGACCAGGTCATCGAGTTTGCTCGGCAACTTGCCGGTGTCGAGCTGGAAATTCTCGATCTTGCCGGCCAGCGTCTGGATCTGCGACTTGGCCAGATTGGCCTTGCCGCGATCGGCACCGCCAAGCACGCGACTGCCGACCAGCGTGAGCACCGCACCGATCAGCACGATGACGATGATGATTTCCAGCAAGCTCATGCCGGCCTGGCCTGCGCGTGACGGACTGCGGGTGATGGAACGCTTGATCATGAACGATTTCCTTGCACGTCGATGAGGGATGCTGCCGCCAACAGATGACACGGCGGGCATTGCAATGGTTCCCGCATGGGTGTCGTGCGGTCACCGGAACGTTGTGGTGAATACGCTGCCCGGTCAAGCGCGCGGTTGGCCGTTGGACGCGCGGGATGTGCAGTGTACGAGCGCTCCATGCCGATTCGGAGCATCGGCTGTTCTCGCCTGACGCCTGCACCGTTGCACTGACCTCCGCTCTCAGCCGATTGCATTGGTGAGGTCATACAGCGGGACCAGGACCGAAATGATGACAAGCCCCACCACCGAGGCCAGCACCAGCGTGATGAACGGCACCAGCGCAGCCAGTGCGCGGTCGATGGCCTGCGCGGTTTCCAGTTCGAAGGTGTCGGCAGTCTTGAGCAGCATCGTATCCAGTGCGCCGGACTCTTCGCCCACCTGGATCATCTGCAGCGCCAGCCGCGGAAAGCGCTTGCCGCGTGCCAGCGACATCGACAGGCCATGGCCGTTCTTGACGTCGTCGGCCGCATTGGCAACATCCTCCACCAACGCCAGATTGGACATCACGTTGCGCGCGATGCCGATCGCCGCCAGCAGCGGTACGCCATTGCGCAGCAAGGTGCCCAAGGTGCGCGTCAGGCGTGCGGTTTCCAGCCGGGCAATCAGGCTGCCGACCACCTTCTGGCGCAGCAGCCATTGGTCCAGCGATGCACGGAATGCGGCATTGCGACGCTTGCGATCCAGCCATAGCCCCAGCACGCCCGGCACGACGATCAGCACGATCCACCAGTCGCGCACCAGCAGGCCCACGCTCAGCACCGCCTGGGTAAACCATGGCAGTGCTACATCCAGGCTTTCGTACATCTGCGCAAATTGCGGCACCACATAACCGAGCAGGAACAGCAACGCACAGCCCACCACCGCCAGCAGGATCGCCGGGTAGATCAGCGCGTTGATCACCTTGCCCCTGAGCGCGCGGCTGCGCTCCAGATAATCGGCCAGCCGCTGCAGCGTGTCCTGCATGCTGCCGCCGGCTTCGCCGGCGCGCACCATGTTGATGTACAGCTTGGAAAACAGCCCGTGCTGGCGCTCGAGTGCGGACGACAATGGCGCACCGCCGCGCACGGTATCGCGCACATCGCCGATCACCCGCCGGCTTTTTTCGTCTTCGGGCAGATCCATCAGAATCGACAGCGCGCGGTCCAACGGTTGCCCCGCGCCGATCAACGTCGCCAGTTGCTGGGTGAATTGCACCAGCGCCGCATTGTCGAACGGCTTTTTGCGCAGCAGCATGCGCAACGACGGCGAATCGTTTTCGCCAGTGGCCAGGCGCGTTTCCACCGGCAGATGGCCCTGTTCCTGCAGACGCAACGCCACCTCGGCATCGCTGGCCGCTTCCATCTGGCCATCGAGCATTTCGCCGTGGGCGTCCAACGCCTTGTAGCGGTAGAGGGGCATCAGGCTGGGAGGCCGGGATTGGGAAATCGGGAATCGGGAATCGGGAAAAGCACATCGCTGCGCACTGGCGGCACTGCGCACGTACCACTTTCCACGCACAGCGGCGCCGGCGGGTTGCTGTGTTGGCAGGTCGTTGGTCGAGTGCCTGCTAAGCGCGTTACTGCAACTTTACCGATCACGCATCCTCCGTGACGCGCAGGACTTCTTCGATGGTGGTTTCGCCACGCAGGGCCTTGGACAGCCCGTCCTCGTACATGGTGCGCATGCCGGCCTGGCGGGCCAGTTGCTCGATTTCGCCCATGCCGGCACGGCGCATCACCGCACGTCGCAATTCGTCGTTCATCACCAGGAATTCGACGATGGTGGTGCGTCCAAGATACCCGGTAGGTGCGGTGGCCGAGGGACGCGGCCGATACAGAAAGATCTCGCCCTCCGGTTGCAGGCGGCGCAGATCAAACTTGGCGATTTCTTCCGGCGAGGCGGCATAGCGCTCGGCATTGGCCAGGTCGAGTTTGCGCACCAGACGCTGCGCCAGGATGCCGTTGATGGTGGAGGTGAGCAGATAATCCTCCACGCCCATGTCGAGCAGACGGGTGATGCCGCCGGCCGCGTTGTTGGTGTGCAGCGTGGACAGCACCAGGTGGCCGGTGAGCGCGGACTGGATCGCGATGCGCGCGGTTTCCAGATCGCGCATTTCGCCGATCATGATGATGTCCGGATCCTGACGCACGATGCTGCGCAATGCGTTGGCGAAATCCAGTCCGATCTGCGGCTTGGCCTGGATCTGGTTGATGCCTTCGATCTGGTATTCCACCGGGTCTTCGACGGTGATGATTTTCACATCCGAGGTGTTGAGCTGGCTCAACGCGGTGTACAGCGTGGTGGTCTTGCCCGAACCGGTGGGCCCGGTCACCAGCATGATGCCGTGCGGTTGCTCCAGCACCTTGCGGAACTGCGGCAGGAAGTCTTCGGTGAAGCCGAGCTTGTAGAAGTCGAACACCACCGTCTCGCGATCGAGCAGGCGCATGACCACGCTTTCGCCATGCGCGGTGGGCACGGTGCTGACGCGCAGATCCAGCTCCTTGCCCTGCACGCGCAGCATGATGCGGCCGTCCTGCGGCAGGCGGCGCTCGGCGATGTTGAGCTTGGCCATGATCTTGATGCGGCTGATGACCGCGGCAGTGAGCTTGGCCGGCGGGCTTTCGCCTTCCACCAGCACGCCGTCCACGCGGTAACGCACCTTGAGCCGGCTTTCGAACGGTTCGATATGGATGTCGGAGGCGCGCAGTTCTACCGCGTGCTGGATCACCAGGTTCACCAGCCGGATCACCGGCGCTTCGGAGGCCAGATCGCGCAGCGCTTCGATGTCGTCGCTGCTGTTGGCATCGCCATCGGCGGTTTCGACGATGGTGCCCATCGCACTGCGGCCCTGGCCGTACCAGCGCTCGATCAGGTCATCGATTTCCGAACGCAGGCCCACCTGCAACAGCAACGTGCAGCCGGTAGCAAGACGCACCGCATCGATGGCGTAATCGTCGTAAGGATCGGCGATCCACAGCTCCAGCCGGCCATCGCGTTCGCCGACCGGGCACAGGTGAAATTGTTTGAGAAAGCGCAGCGACAGCCCCTGCACTTCCGGCAGCATTTCCGGCGGCGTGTCGCCGAGCTGGCGTGCGTCCACCAACGGCAAGCCGAGGACGTCGGCGCAGGTTTCTGCATGATCGCGTTCGGACACCAGACCCAAACGGCCGAGCAAGGCGAGCAACCCCATGCCGGATTCGGCCTGCAATTGGCGCGCGCGCAGCAGATCGGTGTCTTTCAGACGACGGCGTTCAAGCAGCGCATCGACGATGCGCGTCTCCGCACTTCGATGCTCGATTGGATCGACGGCAACCGCGTTCACACTCGTCTCCACTGGTCCGGCGCCGACTGTAGCAGTTTGCCGCGACGATCAACCGCACGCATCTGAATCGCCCTGAAAAACGATGCCCCCGGCGATTGGCCGGGGGCATCGGTCACACTATTTCGTTACTCACTGTCGTGCAACGAGCGTCAGCTTCGCGTAGCTCGCCGCGCCGACCAACTTGATGTAGTAGGTGCCGGCCTTGGGGGCAGTGAAACGCACGGTTTCGCTGTTGCCCGGACGGGTCGACTTGGCGTCGTAGCTGGTCGCGCTGGGCTCGGCCTCAAAGCTGACGTACATCGACACATCGCCGGTGCCGCCGTAGGTCATGAAGCTGAGCACGGCGCCGGCCTTGGCCTCGAAGCTGTATAGCGTGGAGCCGCCGGCGGCACCGCTCAAGCCAGCAACAGGTACCTTGTTGGTGAGCTCGATGGCGCTCGGTGCGCAGCTCTCGGTGGCCGGGTCGCACGGCTCCTCAAGCACGGCTTCCAGTGCGGCCTTGGCATCGACGATGCCGCTGCCGATCGGGGTGCTGGCCGGCGGGGTCACCGGGAAGCGGCGGCTGGTCTGCTTGAGCAGGGCTTCGACCGCAGCCGGGGTCAGTGGGCCATCGCCCAGACCGATGGCTGCGCTCTGCACCAGCGCCACGACGCCAGCCACGTGCGGCGAGGCCATCGAGGTGCCGCCTAGACCCATATAGGTATAGCTACCCGAGGTCGGCGTGGTCGCACCGGTGTAGCCGGCCTGCCAGATGTAACCGCCCGGGTTGCCGTCCACGCTACCGCCGCCGCCCGGTCCAGAGAGGTCGACCTTGCTGCCGTAGTTGGAGTAGTAGGCGATGCCGCCGGTGATGCGCGTGGCGCCAACGGTGATGGTGTTGTTGCAGCTGGCCGGCGAATGGTTGGCCGCATCTTCGCTGCTGTTGCCGGCTGCAACCACCACGGTGGTGCCACGCGACACCGCGCTGTTGATCGCCAGCTGGGTGGCCGAATCGCAGGGTTCGCCGCCACCGAGGCTCATGTTGATCACTTCGGCCGGATTGCTGTTGGCCGGCACGCCGTCAACGCTGCCGCCGGAGGCCCACACGATCGCATCGGCGATGTCGGAGGTGTAGCCGCCGCAACGACCGAGCACGCGCACCGGCAGGATGGTCGCCTTCGGCGCGACGCCCGCCATGCCCACCCCGTTATTGGTCGCCTCGGCCACGGTGCCCGAGACGTGAGTGCCGTGCCAGGAACTTTCCTGCGCCTGTGAGCCCGCGTAGCAGACGTTGTCGGCCTCTTCCCAGTCGCCATAATCGAGTGCGCCCGGCACGCGCGCATCGGTGGGACGACGCGAGACTTCGGCGTCGGTGATGAAGTCGTAGCCCTGCAGGATGTTGCCGGCGAAATCCGGATGGCCCGGCAGGATGCCGGTATCCAGCACCGCGACCACCACGCCTGCGCCCTGCGACAGATCCCAGGCGCCCGGCGCATTGATGCCGCCATTGGGGTTGCTCAGGTGCCACTGGTACTGGGCGTACAGCGGGTCGTTGGGAACCAGCTGCGGGCTCACGTCGGTGGCAGGAACGCTCTTGCTGATGTCGATCGGCCGCAGCATGCGGTCGATCTGCACGTCGGCCACCGAGGGGTCGTTCTTGAGCTCGACCACCACCTTGTCCACCTGCGCGGTGGTCAGCGTGCTGGACAGCTTGATCAGGTCCGACCCGATGCCGAGCTTGCGCACATACGTGGCCTTGGCGGCGGCTGCGCTGCTGCGCGCGCCGGTACTGACGCCAACGCGGCCCACCGCAGCCTGCACGGCGCTCAGCTTGCTGCTGCGATCGGTCGCAGCGGCGGTGCTGTCCTTGTAGCGCACGATCAACCGGCTACCGAACGCTGCGCCGGCCGGGGCTGCCTGGGTCGGTTCCTTGACCAGCAGTTTGGGGGCGGCAGCCAACGTGCCAGACGCACCGAGGGCCATCATCAGGATGGCGCCGGTCAGCGGGTTGAGACGGAAATTCTTGTCGATCACGGTGAAGTCCTCTTCGTATTTTTCGTGAATCAGGCTTGGCGCAGCCGGCGCAATCGCTGCGTAGCCGCGGTGCGGTGCGCTGCGTCCTTGCCGGCTACCCCTGGTACGGCCATCACTCCATGCGAATCCGTTGGCCGGCCCAGCCACGGTCCTTGCCCGCCCCCTCAGGCCTTGCAGATCGCGACGGCGCACCTGGGGCGCCGCCGCGCTTGATGCGATAACGCCTTACCAGCCGAAACCGGCACCCACGCCGATCGAGCTGTCGTCGCCGCTGAGTGCGCCGCCCGCGGTGACCGTGGCGCGCGGGCTGATCGCACGCTGGTAGCCCACCGACAGCGCCGACTCCCCGTTCTGGAAACCGACACCGGCGCCGATACGGTTCTGCGAGGCGATACCGGCCACGCTGGCGGACATGTTCAACATCGCCGAGCTCATTGCACCCTGACGGTCCAAGCGACGGTTCTGCCGGCGTAGGCGGTCTTCGATATCGCCCTGGTAGCTTTCGAAGCTGTCGGCCATCGCGTTGTAGCGGCTGTCGGTGTAGCTGTTGGCGGCGGCAACGCCGCTGTCCAACTGGCCCTTGTTGACCGCATCGGTGGCACGCGTACCGGCCGCCACGTTGGCCACCTGACGCTCGCCGCCCACGCTGCCCACCGACACCGTGTTGGCACGATCGGCAACCGAGCCCTGGCCCAGTGCCACGGCGCCTTGTGCCGTGGCACGGGCGCCCTGGCCGATGGCGGTGCCCGAGGCCGCGGTGACCTGCGCACCTTCGCCCATCGCCACGGCATTGGTGGCCACCGCCGCGATCTGCGTGTTGGCACCCACCGCCGTGCTGCCATCGGCATTGACGCGTGCATTGCTGCCGATGGCGGTGTCGTTGGGGCCATGCGCATATGCGCTGCCGCCAATTGCCGTGCCGGTGACGTGGTTGGCCACTGCTGCCGTACCGACTGCCGTGGACGTGGCTGCCGGCGTGATGCTGCCGACGGCGGCGGCAGTGGGTGTGCCCTGGACCGCAGTGCTTGCGGAAAGCCCAGTTGCAGCGCCCGTCGCTGCAGACGAGAGGGCACTGTCGGCTGTTGCGTCGGTCGCCAGCGCTGCCGACTGCAAGCCATCGGCCGTTGCGTCGACCGCTGCAGTGCGCGCCGTTGCCAGGCGTGCGACAGATACACGTGACGCAGCTGTTGCCGCGCCGCCTCGCGCATCCAGCTCGCTGACCTTGCTGTCCAACGCCGTCAGTGCCGCACCGACATTGTTGTAGCTGGCCCCCTGGATCACATAGGTCGGCGCCACGAACACGCCTTGCGCACCGATCGCCGCACCGCCGCCGAGGAAGCTGGCCGCATTGCTCAGCGACTGGAACAGCTGGCCGCCATTAATCGCATCGGTGCTGGCGCTGGCAATCGTGCCCGCCCCCACATTGACGATGCGGCGCGTGGCCGGGCCACCGCGACCGTTGCCGCTACCCACCGACACCGTGTCGGCTTCATAGGCGCGCGAGCCCGAGCCCAATGCCACCGAATCGGCACCGCTGGCGCCCGCGTTGGCACCCAACGCCACGGCATTGCTGCCGCTTTCGCGCACGAAGGAGTTGTAGCCCAACGCAACGCCGTTTTCGCCGATGGAACTGGTCTGCCGGCCCATCGCGGTGCTGTTCACGCCGCTGGCGCTGCTGTCCACACCCATGGCGCTGGCACCGGTGGCCGAGGCACGGCTGCCGGAGGCGACCGCCACGCTGCGCTCGCCGGCAGCAACCGCCAGGCTGCCCAACGCAGAACTGCCCTGGCCAACGCTGGAGGCATTGAAGCCCACCGCGGTGGCAGATGCGCCAAGCGCGCTGCTTGCGCCACCCAGCGCCATGGCGCCCTGCCCCTGCGCAGATGCCGTCGTTGCGCCCGTGGCCGGCGTTACCGCCAGATAGCCATCGATGCGTGAGGTGGCGGCGCGCACTGTATCGAGCTGGGCCACATTCACCGCATCGGTGGCTTCGGTACCGGCCGCAACGCTGGTGATCTGGCGCGTCAAGCCGGCTTGCACATCGCCAACCGACACCGTGTTGCTGCGAAACGCATAGGAGTGCGCCCCCAGCGCAACCGCGCTGGATGCCGAACGATTCCAGGCATCGTCGAGCCAGGATCCCACCTTCGCGCCGTAGCCGATCGCCACGGCATCCACGCCGTTGGCCTGCGCGTCCGCGCCAATGACGGTGCTGTCACCATTGAACTGCGAGGTCGCGGCACGCGCGCCTAGCGCCACGCTATTTTCGTTGTAAGCGGTGCTGCCATGGCCGATCGCGATGCCGCCATCGCCCGACGCCAAGGCAAAGCCGCCCAATGACACGGTACGTGGTGCGAACGAACCGGCGCTGTGCCCGATCGCCACCGCATCGGTATTGCCGGGCGCGTTCGGAAACACGTTGGAATCGTAGCCAATGGCAATCGCATAATCGGATTGGCTCTGTGCACCCGAGCCCAGCGCAATGCCGCCAAGACCGGTCGCCGCGGTAATCGAGCCGAAGTTGCTGACGCCGCCAACGACAACGCTCTGCGCTCCGCTGGCCAACGAGGTGTCGCCAACTGCAACGCTACTGGCTCCGTCGCTTCGCGCCCTGTAACCGAACGCGGTCGAGGTGTCTGCGCTGGCGCGCGAGGAATAACCGCCGGCAGTGGAAAGAAAGCCGCTGGCGCTGGAAAGCCCGCCCACTGCGGTGGCGCCGTCGCTGGAGGTCTGTGCGCGATACCCCAGCGCCGTGCTCTGCACGCCACTGGCGCTGGCGCCGCTGCCGATGGCGCTGGCATACGGCGTGCCCGCTAGTGCGCCACCGCCCACTGCCGTGGCGCCCACACCTGACGCCTGCGTGGCCTGTTCGCGTTGGCCGATAACGAAGCCGTTGGCATCGTAATCGAACACGGTCGCAACGCCGCCGAGGGCAATCGACGATTCTCCCGCGGCCGCAGCGTTATGCCCGATCGCGGTCGCGTCGCGGTCCAACGCCAGGCTTCCGCCGCCCAACGCCATGGTTCCATCGCCGAGCGCATTGCTCGCATTGCCCAACGCCAGCGCATCCTCACCGTCCGCGAATGCCGGGATCTGCGCATCGGCGGCGGCTATCACAGCCGCTTGCGTGGCGCTGTCGTTCGATCCTGCAGTAGCGGTCTGAGCTACCGTGCCGGCCTCGCCCGGGCAACGTAGCCTGCCATCGACCACCTGGCACTGCGTAATCGCTGCAGCCGGCGTGGTCGCGGCACCGGCCGCCCCGGCCATGCCGAACAACACGATCGCCATTGCCGTGGCCAGCACTCTGCCTGCATGGTTGCGCGGCAGTCTCCCCTGCGTGTTTCCCACCGTGCGAGCGCGCGGCACCGTTTGGTCGTGAGCAAAAGACTCGCGACCAGCCTCCAGATAAATTCGCTTCATTAACGCCTAAGGATGGTCTGATCAAT
>NZ_JAGHWR010000012.1:0-138769 GCF_017746155.1 Xanthomonas sp. D-36-1 | reverse complement strand
GAGTTGATCAGACCTTCCCAAGCCATCGTGACCGTGAGTCGTCGCCCACATGCCGCACCGTCGGCCAACCGGCTGGCCGGTCTGCACGTTTCCATCCCCACCCGAGAGATTTCCCCATGACCACGAACGCCACCCCGTTCCGTTTCCCCTTGCGTACCGTGTTGGCGGGCGCCGTGCTTGCGGTCGTGCTTGCCGGCTGCGGCAGCAAGGCCGCCGAGACCGGTGCACCCCCGCCGCCCAGCGTCAGCGTCGCGCCGGTGTTGATGAAGCAGATCAGCCAGTGGGACGAATTCAGCGGCCGCATCGAGCCGGTGGAAAGCGTCGAACTGCGTCCGCGCGTGTCCGGCTATATCGACAAGGTCAACTACACCGAAGGTGCAGAAGTGAAGAAGGGCGATGTGCTCTTCACCATCGACGAGCGTAGCTACCGTGCCGAGTTCGCGCGTGCCAACGCGTCGATGGTGCGTGCCCGCACCCAGGCCACGCTGGCACGTAGCGAAGCGGCGCGTGCACGCAAACTGTCCGAGCAGCAGGCCATCTCCACCGAAACCTGGGAGCAACGCCGTGCCGCCGCCGACCAGGCCGACGCCGACCTGCAGGCCGCCCAGGCCGCGCTGGACACCACCAGGCTCAACCTGGACTGGACGCGCGTACGCGCTCCCATCGATGGCCGCGCCGGGCGTGCGATGGTCACCGCCGGCAATCTGGTCACCGCCGGCGACAGCGCCAGCGTGCTGACCACCCTGGTGTCGCTGGACAAGGTGTTCGTCTATTTCGACGCCGACGAAGGCACCTTCCTGCGTTATTCGCAGATGGCCCGCAACGGCGAGCGCCCGGACGAACGTGGCGGCGAGTTGCCGGTGCGGATCGGGCTGGTCGGCGAGCAAGGCTTCCCGCACACCGGACGCGTGGATTTCCTGGACAACCAGGTGACCCGCAGCACTGGCACCATCCGCGTCCGCGCGGTGCTGGACAACGCGCAGCGGCAATTCACGCCGGGGTTGTATGCGCATGTGCAGTTGCTGGGCAGCGGCCAGTTCAAGGCGATGCTGGTTGACGAAAAGGCCGTGCTCACCGATCAGGACCGCAAGTATGTGTACGTGGTGGGCAAGGACGGCAAGGCGCAGCGCCGCGACGTGGAGCTCGGCCGCAGTGCCGACGGCCTGCGCATCGTGCGTAGCGGCCTGGCCGCCGGCGACCGCGTGGTGGTCGATGGCGTGCAGAAGATCTTCATGCCCGGCATGCCGGTGGACGCCAAGACCGTGGCTATGGCGCCGGCGGCGGACAAGCGCACCGCTTCTAATTAGGTATCGCCAACGCACGTTGCGCGCCGTCGCGCCTGGCTGGCGACGGCGTACCAGCTGCAATGGCTGTACTGCTGTATCGCTGCATCGCAGCTCATGACCGCCGGCCTGCTCATCAGGCCGGACCGGGGCCGCCGTGCCGCGCCGCCACCCGGCGGCAACCTCTTTCAGGACCATCCCAATGGACTTTTCCCGTTTTTTCATCGACCGGCCGATCTTTGCCGCGGTGCTGTCGATCATCATCTTCGCGGCCGGCCTGATCGCCATGCCGCTGCTGCCGATCAGCGAATACCCCGAAGTGGTGCCGCCGAGCGTGCAGGTGCGCGCGGTGTATCCGGGCGCCAACCCCAAGGTCATTGCCGAAACCGTCGCCACGCCGCTTGAGGAAGCCATCAACGGCGTGGAAAACATGATGTACATGAAGTCGGTGGCCGGCTCGGACGGCGTGCTGGTGGTCACCGTGACCTTCAAGCCCGGCACCGACCCGGACCAGGCGCAGGTGCAGGTGCAGAACCGCGTCAGCCAGGCGCAGGCGCGTCTGCCCGAGGACGTGCGCCGCCAGGGCGTGACCACGCAGAAGCAATCGCCGACGCTGACCATGGTCGTGCATCTGACCTCGCCCAAGGGCAAGTACAACTCGCTGTACCTGAGCAACTACGCCACCTTGAAGGTCAAGGACGAGCTGTCGCGCCTGCCGGGCGTGGGCCAGATCCAGATCTTCGGTGCCGGCGACTACGCCATGCGCATCTGGTTGAACCCGGACAAGGTGGCCGCACGCGGGCTCACCGCCAGCGATGTGGTCGCCGCCATCCGCGAGCAGAACGTGCAGGTTTCCGCCGGCCAGCTCGGTGCCGAGCCCATGCCCAACAAGAGCGATTTCCTGCTCTCGATCAATGCGCAAGGCCGCCTCACCACCGAAGAAGAGTTCGGCAACATCGTCATCCGCAGCGGCAACAGCGGCGAGATCGTGCGGCTGAGCGATGTGGCGCGCCTGGAGCTGGGCGCCGGCAACTACACCCTGCGCTCGCAGCTGGATAACCAGAACGCGGTGGGCATGGGCGTGTTCCAGTCGCCCGGTGCCAATGCGATCGAATTGTCCGATGCGGTGCGCGCCAAGATGGCCGAGCTGGAAAAGCAGTTCCCGCAGGACATGGCCTGGTCGGCCGCGTATGACCCGACCGTGTTCGTGCGCGATTCGATCAGCGCGGTGGTGCACACGTTGCTCGAAGCGGTGCTGCTGGTGGTGCTGGTGGTGATCCTGTTCCTGCAGACCTGGCGCGCTTCAATCATTCCGTTGCTGGCAGTACCGGTGTCGGTGGTCGGTACGTTCGCTGCGTTGTACCTGCTGGGCTTTTCGATCAATACGCTGAGCCTGTTCGGTTTGGTGCTGGCGATCGGCATCGTGGTCGACGATGCGATCGTGGTGGTGGAAAACGTCGAGCGCAACATCGAAGAGGGTTTGAGCCCGCTGGCGGCGGCGCATCAGGCCATGCGCGAAGTGTCCGGGCCGATCATCGCCATCGCGTTGGTGCTGTGCGCGGTGTTCGTGCCGATGGCGTTCCTGTCGGGTGTGACCGGCCAGTTCTACAAGCAGTTCGCAGTGACCATCGCCATTTCCACGGTGATTTCGGCGATCAATTCGTTGACCTTGTCGCCGGCATTGGCGGCGATGTTGCTCAAGTCGCACGACGCGCCCAAGGATGGTCCGTCGCGGTTGATCGACCGTCTGTTCGGCTGGTTGTTCCGCCCGTTCAACCGTTTCTTCAACACCAGCTCGCACAAGTACCAAGGTGCGGTGTCGCGTGCGCTGGGCAAGCGAGGTGCGGTGTTCGTGGTCTACCTGCTGCTGCTGGTCGGTACCGGTTTCATGTTCAAGCTGGTGCCGGGCGGCTTCATTCCGACCCAGGACAAGCTGTATCTGATTGCCGGTACCAAGCTGCCGGAAGGATCGTCGCTGGAGCGCACCAATGAAGTGATCCGCCAGATCACCCAGATCGCGCTGCAGACCGACGGTGTGGATCACGCAATCGCGTTCCCCGGCCTGAACCCGCTGCAGTTCACCAATACGCCCAATACCGGCACGGTGTTCCTGACGCTCAAGCCGTTCAGTCAGCGCAGCCGCACCGCCGCGCAGATCAATGCGGAAATCAACGCACGCATCAGCCAGATCCAGCAGGGCTTCGCGTTCGCCTTCATGCCGCCGCCGATTCTGGGCCTGGGCCAGGGCTCGGGCTATTCGCTGTACATCCAGGACCGTGCCGGCCTGGGCTATGGCCAGCTGCAGAGTGCGGTGAATGCGATGTCCGGTGCGATCTCGCAGACGCCGGGCATGCAGTTCCCGATCGGCACTTACCAGGCCAACGTCCCGCAACTCGACGCCAAGGTCGACCGCGACAAGGCCAAGGCGCAGGGCGTGCCGCTGACCAACCTGTTCGACACGCTGCAGACCTATCTGGGCTCGGCCTATATCAACGACTTCAATCGCTTCGGTCGTACCTATCAGGTGATCGCCCAGGCCGATGGACAGTTCCGCGACAGCGTGGAAGACATCGCCAACCTGCGCACGCGCAACGCCAACGGCGACATGGTGCCGATCGGCAGCATGGTCACGCTGGGCCAGACCTACGGCCCGGACCCGGTGATCCGCTACAACGGCTACCCGGCGGCCGACCTCATCGGCGAAGCGGACCCGCGCGTGCTGTCGTCCACCGAGGCCATGCAGAAGCTGTCCAGCATGGCGCCGCAGGTGCTGCCCAACGGCATGAACATCGAATGGACCGACCTGAGCTATCAGCAGTCCACGCAAGGCAACTCGGCATTGATCGTGTTCCCGATGGCGGTGTTGCTGGCGTTCCTGGTGCTGGCGGCGCTGTACGAAAGCTGGACCCTGCCGCTGGCGGTGATCCTGATCGTGCCGATGACCTTGCTGTCTGCGTTGTTCGGTGTGTGGCTCACCAATGGCGACAACAACGTGTTCGTGCAGGTGGGTCTGGTGGTGTTGATGGGGCTGGCGTGCAAGAACGCGATCCTGATCGTGGAGTTCGCCCGCGAACTGGAAATGCACGGCAAGGGCATCGTCGAAGCCGCACTGGAAGCCTGCCGCCTGCGCCTGCGTCCGATCGTGATGACCTCCATCGCCTTCATCGCCGGCACCGTGCCGTTGGTGTTCGGCCATGGTGCCGGCGCCGAAGTGCGCTCAGTCACCGGTATCACGGTGTTCGCCGGCATGCTCGGTGTCACCTTGTTCGGCCTGTTCCTGACTCCCGTGTTCTACGTGGCGCTGCGCAAGTGGGTGACCCGTCGCGGGCCCGCGACACCGCCCGCAGTTGCGCACGATCACGCGCACGTCAACGCCTGAGCGCGTTGCTTCCCCTCACATACATTCGAAGGATTTACACATGAGCAACACCAAGATCGCATTGGTCACCGGCGCAACCCGCGGCATCGGCCTGGAGACCGTTCGGCAATTGGCCACCGCCGGCGTGCACACCCTGCTGGCCGGCCGCAAGCGCGACGACGCCGTGGCCGCCGCACTGAAATTGCAGGCCCAAGGCCTGCCGGTAGAAGCCATCCAGCTCGACGTCAACGACGACATCAGCATCGCCGCCGCGGTGGGCACGGTGGAGCAGCGCCATGGCCATCTGGACATCCTGATCAACAACGCCGGCATCATGATCGAGGACATGCAGCGCGCCCCGTCGCAGCAGAGCCTGGAGGTGTGGAAGCGTACCTTCGACACCAACGTGTTCGCAGTCGTCGAGGTGACCAAGGCCTTCCTGCCGCTGCTGCGTCGCTCGCTGGCCGGGCGCATCGTCAACGTGTCGAGCATCCTCGGTTCGCTGACCTTGCACAGCCAGCCCGGCTCGCCGATCTACGACTTCAAGATTCCTGCCTACGACGCTTCCAAGAGCGCGTTGAACAGCTGGACGGTGCATCTGGCCTATGAGTTGCGCGACACCGCCATCAAGGTCAATACGGTGCATCCGGGTTACGTCAAGACCGACATGAACGGTGGCGGCGGCGAAATCGAAGTGGAGCAGGGTGCGCATAGCAGCGTGCAGATGGCGTTGTTGGATGCACACGGCGCCACCGGCAGCTTTACCCATCTGGGAGAGGTGTTGCCATGGTAAGAAACGTCCTGAGTGTGGCCCTGGCCGCGCTTGTGCTCAGCGGTTGCGCGGTCGGGCCGGATTACCGTCCCGATCCGCCGGCGGCAGTGACGCTGCAAGGCGCGCAAGACCCGGCATACAGCGCGCAGTCGCCGGTGGGCAACTGGTGGTCGCAGTTCGACGACCCGGTGCTGGAGCAGTTGGTGCGCGACGCCTTGTTCGCCAACCACGATCTGCGCATCGCCGTGGCGCGCGTCAAGCAAGCGCGCGCGGTGTTTGTCGAGCGTCGTCTGGATCAGGCGGCGCATATCACTGCGCAGGGCAGCTTCGATCGTCGCGAACAGCAGCAGGTGATCGCCGGCAATCAGCGCTTTCTGACCGAGCAGACCACGCTCGGTCTGGATGCGGCCTGGGAGCTGGACCTGTTCGGCCGTCAGCGGCGTGCATCGGAGGCCGCGCGTGCCGACCTGGATGCCGAGCAGGCCAACCTGCAGGACGTGCAGGTCACCGTTGCTGCCGAAGTGGCGCGCAACTATTTCGAACTGCGCGGCACCCAGAAGCGGCTGGATGTCTCCAAGCGCACGCTCACCAACCTGCGCGACACCCAGAAGCTGACGCAGACGCGTTGGGATCTGGGGGCCGGCAGCGAGCTGGACGTGCAGAGCAGCCTGGCGCGGTTGAAGGCGATCGAAGCGGATATTCCGCTGCTGGAAACCGCCGAGGCGCAATATCGCCATCGTCTGGCTGTGTTGCTGGGTCAGCAACCCGATGCCTTGGATGCCACCTTGGCCGCGCGCGAGATGCCGGCGTTCGCGCGCCCGCTGCCGCTGGGCGATACCGCCGGCTTGCTGCGTCAGCGTCCGGATGTGCGCGGCGCCGAGCGCCGCCTGGCGGCAGCCACCGCGCAAGTGGGCGTGGCCACTGCCGACCTGTTTCCGCGCATCAGCGTGAGCGGGTTTGTCGGCTTCCTGACCGGCGACGCGGCTAGGTTGACCGAAGGCAACGCCAAGGCCTGGTCGGTCACCCCGTCGATCAGCTGGGCCGCCTTCGACTTCGGCACCGTGCGTGCGCGCTTGCGTGCCAGCAAGGCGCAGGCCGAAGGCGCGTTGGCGCAGTATCAGCAAACCGTACTGCTGGTGCTGGAAGACACCGAAAACGCGTTGATCGGCTATGGCCGCCAGCAAGCGCGTCTGGCCATCGTGGTGGAGCAGGCCACTGCCGCGCGGCGTGCCGAGCAGCTGGCGCAGATCCGCTACCGCGAGGGCTCGGAAGACTTCCTCACCCTGCTGGATGCGCAGCGCACCCAACTGGCTGCCGACGATGCGTTGGCGCAGGCCGAAGCGGCAGTGAATGTCGGCGTGGTTGGCGTGTACAAGGCGCTCGGTGGTTGGAAGCAGGACCAAGCACCCGCGGCACCGGTGGCCGTGGTCAATCGTTGAGCGATGCGTGCGGGGCGGCCAGTGGGTCGCCCCGCAGTTCTGGCTGCAGCGTCAGAGCTAAACGGGGCGGTCGAACGCGTGCGGGCGATGGCTGGCGATACTGGCCATGTATCCGACGCCGCCAGTTCGCGCACCTCGGCTGACAGGCGCGCTACCGGCGCTTTCGTCACCACCATCGCATTCGCGACCAAGGCGTAACCCATCTGCCAGGTGCGTATGCCTACGCAGACCCGGACGCTTCCATGCCGCCAGGTGCCTATTCGGCAACCCGCACGCTGTCGCGTCCGCCGTTCTTGGCCAGATACAGCGCCGCATCGGCACGCGAAAACCAGTCCTGCCAATGCGTTTCGCCATCGTGGCGCGCCGCGCCCAGCGAGACGGTGATGCGCCCGCCGGGTCCGCGCAAGCCGTTGCGTATCACCTTGCGCAGGCGTTCGGTGGCCGCTTCCAGTTCGGCCAGCGAGCCGGCACGCAGCAGCACCACGAATTCTTCGCCACCAAAACGGAAGACCTGGTGCGGTTCGCGTACTTCAAAGCGCAGGATGGTGGCCAGATCCGAGAGCGCCGCATCGCCAGCGGCATGCCCGTACAGATCGTTGACCTCCTTGAAGTGATCCAGATCCAGGATGATCAGGCTGTTGAGCCGGTCGTGCGGTTGGCGTTGATCGATCTGGTGGGTCAGCGCACGTTCCAGCATGCGACGGTTGGGCAAGCCGGTCAGCGCATCCAGCGAGGCCAGTTCTTCCAGGTGCACGCGGTCGTCCTGCATTCGCAGCGAAAACGCGTAGCCCACCGCCAGCGTCACCAGCGTCACCACGATCGTCGACACGCCCTGGCCGGGGCTGGTGATCAAGCCTGGCAAGAACAACAAGGCGGCCAGCAGCGGCAAGCTCAACAACACCGCGCGTCGCGGCCCGCACAGGAAATAATTGGTGGCCAGCACCGGGAACAGCCAGGGCAGGGCGCCGTCGCCACCGGTCCAGCACGCCACCAGGCACCCGCCGACGTTGATCGACGCCAGCCACACGCCGCCGGCGCCGGTGTCTTCGGCACTGCGCATCTGCCAGCCGCGCCATAACGCGAGCACGCCCAGCGCCGCGGTGACCAGGCACGCAACTACCTGACCGGTCATGGCCAAATACACCGCATAGAGGCAAAGCAACAGCGCGGTGATTGGCCCGAGCATCTTGACGATGCCGAGTCGAAAATCCCGCCGCAGGTGGAGGATCACAGGGAAGGTTCGATAGGAGTCGGCATCATTATCGGCAAAGTGCGGTCAAAGTTGAGCGTGTCTTCATCGCCGCAACGGGTAGGAAAGTGAAGCGTTGCAGCGCAAGGCTTCGCACATCCTTGACGGCGCTGCCGCAAACGTATCGTTTTGGTTGTCGGAGTCTGCCATGCCCACCCGCGAAGAACTGGCCACGCGCCTGGACGCGTTGCAGGAAGAGTTGCCCAAGTTGTCGGCAGATGAAGATGCGGATTTCGACTACCTGGATTTTCAGGCGCGTGCCGAAGCGATCCTGAGTAGTGCCGCGCAGGACGATGCCGCCTATGTGCGCACGCGTATCGACGGCATGCTGGCCGGTGCGGGCCTGATCCCCTCCGACGACGCGGGCCACGCCTGCGGCTGAGGCCTCGTCTTGGCATGAGCGCATGTGCCTGAACGTTCGTCGCTGCAATGCGCGCGCCGGCGAATGATCCGAGCATCTTCGTTCAGGCGCCCGCACCCGGGTTCGCCAAGCGCGCGCGATGCGGATCTGAGCGTCGACCGCGCGACACAGGCCTCTGCGACAGACCGCAGCACCACGACCGGCTGCTTGCGTTCAGGCCCCGGATGCAAGCACATCCGCGCTCACGACCTGATTGCGGCCACCCTGCTTGGCGCGATACAGCGCCGCGTCCGCCCGTTGCAGTAACGAGGCCACGGTGCTGGCGTGAGCGGGAAAGCTGGCCGCGCCGAACGAGGCGGTGACCTTCGGCAGACAGACGCCATCGCCCATGACCTGCAGGGCCTCGATGCCGGCGCGCAATTTCTCCGCCATCATGCACGCGGTTGGCAGATCGACTTCAGGCAGGATGATCGTCAATTCTTCGCCGCCGTACCGGCAGCAGATGTCTTCGCCACGCGTCTGCGCCAGCAACAATTCGCCAATGGCCGCCAGCACGCGGTCGCCGCCGCTGTGCCCGTGCAGGTCGTTGAACCGCTTGAAGTGATCCACATCCAGCATCAGCACCGATAACGGCAGCGCCCGGCGCGTGCAGCGCGCCAATTCGTGACTGAGGGTTTCTTCCAGATAGCGGCGGTTGTACAGGCCTGTCAGCGGGTCGCGGATCGACTGCTGGCGCAGCGTTTCGCGCAAGCGCTGGTTGTGTAGCGCCAAGGAGAGTTGTTCTGCCGCCGCCTCGGCCACGGTCAACGAGGCAAGATCGTCAGGGTCTTCGCTACGCAATGCCAGCATTCCCAATTGCGTGCCCTGCGCCGATAGCGGAATACAGGCCGTGGCCGCATGCGCCGGGAGGTTGACGCCGGCATGCTGGCACAGCATGCCCTGGCCGGCGTCCATCACCACATGGGTGCGGTCGCGGCGCAGCGCCCAGCAGTTGTCCGGCGCGATGCTGGCACTGGCGTCGTCGGCCATCTCGCCCCAGGCGACCACCTGTTCGGCGCGATCGCGCGAGGCGCGTAGCAAGTAGACCGCGCCGGCGGCACCGGGAATCAGCGGTGCAATCGTGCGTGCAGTGATTTCCAGCGCTTCTTCGGCATCGCGGCAGTTCTGCAGCAACCCGGAGTAGCGTGCCAGCGCCTCCAGACCAGCGGAGGTGCGTTCGAGTGCGGCAAACGACTCGATCAGGCGCTCGCTGGTCCGGCTGGCGTCGTCTTCGGCACGCGTACGCCGTTCCAGCTCGCGCGACAACAAGCGGTAGGCCAGCAACATCACCAGCAAGCCACTGGCAATGCCGATCACGGTCACCCACAGCACCCACTGTGCGCTGCGTGTGGTGGCTGCATTGCGCCTGATCAGTTGCTGCCGCTCCAGCTCCGTCATGGTCTGCACCTGGCGGCTCAGCGATGAAGAGGTCTGGAACACCCCGCGCGCGATGGCGGCACGCGCGCCATCCAGGCCTTGCTTGCGATAGCTATGCAATAACTCGTCGATCTGCGCCAGGCGCGCGTCCACCAAACGGCTCAGCACGACCACATTGCGCCGCTGCGTCGGGTTGTCCTGCACCAGGGCGTCCAGCCGCACGATGCGCTCGGGCAGGCGGCCGATCGCATCGGCATACACGCCCAGAAAGGCCTCATTGTCGGTCAGGACATAGCCGCGCGCCGACGATTCCGCCGACAGCATGCCCGCCTGGATCTCGTCGATGCTGGCGATCACTTCCTGCGTGTGCGTCACCCAGCCGGCGTCCGACAGCGAACGCTGCGTCGTGAGATACCCGCCCACGCCGATCAGGACAAAGATCAGCCCGCCCACCAGCAAGGCCCCGGCAGCGCGACGTTTGGTTCTTTTGGTCAACACCGCGTTCCCCGGCACGATTGTCTGGTCGAGTTCGATGCAAGCCGCGTGCCTACGCTCCACTTCGCTTGCCGAGTCAGCTGGCAGACGGCACATCGCCCCCGGCCGCAGCGTCATGGCGGTATGCTGGCAAGCAGTCACCGAAAAGGGCGCCCGTTGGTCATTTTTCTAGGCAATTACCAGCTCACCTGTCATGCCGCCAAGGGCGATACCCCCGCCCATGGCTGGGTTGCCGGCTGGGATATCGCGCAGATCGGCATCGGCCGCGGCGCGACCCTGGCAGGCGCTGCGCTGTCGTCGACCTTTCCCGACCATCGCAGCGCCATGTCCGCCGCCCGCATTGCCGGCATGGTCACGCTCGAAGCCATGCACGCCAAAGCGCAGGAGCAGCGCGAGCACGCCTGACCGACAGGTCTTGACGGCTGCCACGCGGTTTGCTCTGGGCTGATCAGGCCGCCGTCGAGCGTCTCTGGCTTAAGTGCAATGGACGAGCCCAATAAAGCGTCCTGGCGCTGCTGCAACACGAAGCCAGCGCGTTGCTGGCCTTGTGCGATCAACTCGGCGGCGATGCCGTCCCGCGTTGTGCAACTGCCGACGACCTTGCAGGCGCCCTGGTTCGTCGCGATGAGCACGAACATGCCGCGCGCGTCACTAACTGACGCAGTGCGCGCAGCCTGCATCGGTCCTTCGCAATCTCCAACGCCTGGACCTCTGCATCGGGGAATCCCGGCCTGGGCCGTGTGTCTCAGGGCTGAGGCTGAAGCGGGCGGGCAGGGTCAGGACGCACTGACGCACGTCGGTGACCCGCGCGCTTTCGGTGGCCTCGCTGTTAAACGAACGCTTCAATGGTGAGGTGGCTTATGCCTTCTGGATCGCTGTGGCACGCCTCGTCCTCACCAAAGGAAGGCCGCTGCTGCCAGCGTTGCTGCCAAGCCTGGAACATGAGGATGGGCCATAGATGCGTGTGCCACTTTCGTTGACCTGCGATGAACGCTTGCCACAGTTGCGTCACCACCTCGACGTCGAAGACGCCTTGCTCTTCGAGTTTTGAAGGAACCAGCAAGTCTTCAGCCCACTCGCGTAGGGGGCCGCGTAGCCAGCGGCCGACTGGCGCACCGAAGCCTCGCTTTGGTCGATAGATAAGCTCCTGCGGCAGATACAGTTCGAGCAGGCGCTTCAAAATGTATTTTTGCTCCCCGCGAACCATTTTGAGCTTGAGCGGAATCTGCCAGGCAAGCTGAAATACCTGGTGATCCAGGAAGGGGGAAGACGTGTTCAGGCCATGCAGCATGCACGCGCGGTCGACTTTGGTCATGAGTCCTTCCCCAAGTTCCATCGCAATGTCCATAAAGAGAACGCGCTCGCCTGGGGATCCGACGGTCAGCTGATCCATGGGTGTGTCATAGATCGTGGGGTACTCCATGGAGCCAAGCACGGCGCAGTGGGGGTTGCGCCAACGCGAGACTCTGAGCAGGTAGCTCTCTTCCACCGAGCGACTGATCGTCTCCCCCAGGGCCGCTCGCCATCCGCCCAAACGGGCCGACTCCTTCGTGTAGAGGCCCCGGCGACGCAGCAAACTGCGCAGAGTGTCCGGGATCATGGAGGTCAAGCGCGCATTGCGCAGTGCACGCGCATAAGCGGCATGGCCGAAGAATAATTCGTCGCCTCCATCGCCTGTCAGCATGTGACTGACGTGGCGGCGCGCGGAGCCTGCTGCAAGCAGTGTCGGAATCTGGGACGAGTCCGCAAAAGGTTCGCAAAACGCCTGCGATAACTCCGGCAGAATGGCCACGGCCTGCTGATCGCTGATGCGTTGTTGGAAATGCCGCGTACCGAGATGGCTCGCCACCTTCTGCGCCCAATCCATTTCGTCGTGATCGGCATCCTCAAATCCGATGGTCACGGTATCGACAGGCGTTGAGCGTTGCGACTGCAAGAGGGACGTGATGAGGCTGGAATCGGTTCCTCCCGACAGGAATGAACCAGTCCTGCTATCGCTGACGCGATCAACCGCCATCGAGAGCGCATCCTGCAGGCGGCTCATCGCACGCTCTTCGGCGACATGCTCTCTTGCTTGGATCAAGTTGCTGACATTTCTTTTTGCATGCCAGTAGCGCGATCCCTCGTTAGGGTCGTGATGAGGCGCACCGCGTTCCACATCCAGCGTGCTGAAAACTTGAACGGTTCCTGCCGCTAGTTTGAAGATGCCTCGATGGATGCTGTAGGGCGATGGAATGTAGCCGTATCGCAGCAAGAGTGTCAGCGCATTCCGATCGAGCGAGTTACTGAAGCCGTGAGACGACGCGATGGCTTTGAGTTCAGAAGCAAACACAAGACCCTGATGTGTCCAGCCATAGTACAGGCTGCATTGACCGATGCGGTCGCGTACTAGCGACAGCGTGTGTAATCGACGATCAAGGATGGCCAGGCAGAAGCTACCATCGATGAGCTCTAGGGTTCGCCGCAGCCCCAGCGACTGAATGCTTTGCGCGATCCTTGTGGCAGAGGTGTCGCTCTCACAAGCCTCTGGTGTCCTGTAAAGCGGCGCAAGGCCATTGGCGCGTCCAGCGAAGGCAACAAGATAACGACCATCGGCAGAAAAGCCCATGCGAGACCCCGGGGTGCCAGAGCTCTCGCATGCGGCAAGTACCAGGGATGCGTCAACGACGGTTGCCACACACGCTTTATCTCCCCGGTGCTTCATCACGGCAACCATCGCACTCCCAAGCCGTCTTAGCTTGTCGCTGTCTTTGTGAGAATTCGGTTCCAACCACAATCCACAGATACCCGACATCTGACCCGTCCGCCCTTGACCGTAGATAGGTGCACTGGGCCGGGCAGCGCGACTTGCTGGCGACGTCGCTCCCGATCCAGTGCGGCGCGCATGGTGGGCTGGTCGTGTGTGGATTCCGCCTGGAAATGATCAAGGAACGGTTGAGAGGGCTCTGCTTTCAGCGCTTTGCATTGACGTCGGTCTGGCGCGCTCCGTCATGTCGAGCGCGTGGATGGCCGTGTGCAACCAGGCGCAGGGATGACTCGAACAGGTGACAGATGGCGCTTGCCCTATCGATCTGCCGACCGCCACGCTGCCGGCAATCGATATCTGCGCCTATGCGAGCCTTCGTTTGATGAGCAACGACAGATCGTTTGGCTGACATCAAGTCTCGTTCCAAGACCAATCGTGTGCGTTAGCTGGCGCCGCATTTGTCGGTAAAGTGCGCGATGACTGTAGGGGTTTTCTGATAATCATCGATTTTTGGTGATTTATGTGACGCAAGTCACTTTAATCATGATTTTTGCCTTGATTTGACATAGTTGTCAGGGCATGTTGCTTGGGCTCCGTCAGTGCGTCGAAATTTTATGGATGGAAATTTTGAGTTAGCGCCCCTTGATTTGGCTTTTGCGCCACTTCCAGGACGACGCGATGCGCCTAATGCTTCTGTTTGGCTCGATGCATCGTTTTCGGTCTATACACCAGCGTTGTTAGAGCCGCCACTTCGAACCCATGAAAAAGTTGGTGATTACCAACGCTTTGAATCAGATGCCCAATGCATTGGCTACCTTTCAGCTCTGTCTTCCCGGATAATCCACGTATGCAGAGGAACTTGGAAGTTCTCTGGTATTGCTGATTTGAGGGCAAATCGCTATGCGACATCAGCCATCAATGCATCCCTTAAAGCAGGGCTTCCAGATGCGCATGGCGTTTTAAATTGGTCCTTGAATTTAGCCAAAAATTTGGGCAATAGCCAAGTTAAGAGCCGCACGGATAATGCGTGGGTCGGTGGAAAAAAACCGTCGGAAGCCTGGCTTGTTTTACCGCAGGCAGATCAACTGCCTTATCTTCTGAGAAACCTCGAAGATTTGCTACAAGGAAAGATCGCCCAGCCGATCAACTGTGCTTTTTTCGAAGCCATTGCGTATCAGATGATCTGCATCCATCCACTTAGTGATACCAATGGACGGGTAACCCGCACTCTCCTGATAAATTTGTCGGGACGCTACCGAAATCTTTATCCGCTCTATATTGCGCATTGCCTGAGCTTTGCTAAACAGCGAACAGGTCAAGCCTGGATGCAGGCATCTTTAACAACCACAAGCCCAGATCTTAGTAATTCAGAAGCGTGGTTGGATCAAATCAAATTGATCTTGCAAAAAATTTCTGACTTAGCAACAGCTGGTTTAGATCCGAGAGCGTTGTGGTCACTTCTTTCATACGGATATGTATCCGAAGACACGCTTTGTGCTGGCAAAAATGCATGCAGTCAAACGCTTGCTGCAAAAATTATGGGGCGTCTACCGGCGCTTTTGGAACAGGAACAGGGGATATTTTACTCTGCCGAGCTTGAAATCCTGATCATCGGAATTGATCGCTCTATTAATAAGGATAGTTATGAAAGTGAATAAAGCGCAGGACGGCAAACCAAAGCAGCTCAAAGCTGCGATCAGGCGAACCATTTATCTGACATTGATCTTGGCTGGTGCAGCAAGCGTGTTGTCGCCCTTGGCATCAGCCTCGGACACCGACGGGACCACAACAATGCCGCCTGTCGAAGTGCCACCTCCCTACATCCCGCCACCGATTGAAAATCCGCCACCGCCCTACTATCCAGATCCAGGCGACGGCGGTGGTGGCGATGGTGGTGGTGGTGGCTCGGGAGAGGATCCGGTGGAGTATTGCAATGAACTCAAAAATCAAAAACCTGCAATGTGCCCCAATCCAATACCGCTTCCAGCAGGCGCAACCTATGCCCAAGATAAATTACCTGGCGCAAGCATCAACGGAAAGTCTACGCTTTTAATGGCGATTGGCTACTCGCAGGGCAGAGCGTTTGGTCCTAACGGGACCACAGCTGCTCCCAATGCGACTGCCGCTTGGCTCATGGATTTTACGTTAAATAAGCAAACTGAGAATTTTACAAAAATCGGACTGCCCTTGAAAGAGGCTACTAAAATTTTTCGAGAAGATCTGAAAATAATATGCGATTATGAAAGCATGGAGTCAAATAAGTATCGCATCCCGGGTCAACTGACTGTGCCAGAGTATTATTGCTTTGAGATCATGAAGGCGCTTGACATTGAGGCCGATGATCAAATGAGCTTTGTTCAATTCTTTATTGATTGGGCAAAACGTTACGCTGTTAATCTTGAAAGATATATTCCCGGAGAAGTCCTTGGCTCGGGGAGTTTAGATAACTCGATTGGAACGAAGTGGCGAGTGACAACGGCGGACGCGGCTTGTTCAAGATGGTGGACCAACTTTCAGCAACACCAATGCAGTCTATAATGGGTGGCACTATGAGAGCAAAAATTACGTTTTCTATGGCAATACTTTCCATCGCACTTGCTGCCTGTGGAAAGCCCGATAAGCCCGCTGTAAATGAAGATGCCGCGAGAGCACAATCTGAAGCGCCCACAACCGTTGACAATGATCAAAGCGCAGCGGCAAATGCAACTCCAAAGACAAGTAATACCCCCGCACTAAGTGGCGTGCAAGATGCACAAGAATACATGTGTAAGAATGGTGTAAATGGCTGCAAGATCAGTGGTCCGTTTGTCGCAAACTCAGAAGCCGAAGCGAAGTGGCTTTTTTCGCATGGCTATCCCACCGAAGCAGAATTGGCTAGGTTGGAAACTTTAAGTTTGGATCAACTGAAAGCAGAGTCGCAGGCCGGCAACCAAGCAGCCACAGTCATTTATGGAAAGAAGACTGCACTGAATGGTCCATTTTATAAAGGTATTGGTATTCTGCGACGAGCAGCAGTGGCCGGAAATCTTTATGCTTACTATGGGTTGTCAGATGTCTATGCAAGCGATGGCGAGAATAAAAATATAGTTGATAGTCTCGCTTACTTGCGACTGGCTTATATCGTGGGCGATAGCAAAGCGTCCGGCGAAATTGCCCGGCGTGGGTTGAGTAGTGTTGAAAATGTTGTTGCCGATGAGCGCGCAGCCTCGCTTTACAAGACATTCTCAAAGTATCAGCGTCCATCCCCAAGACCTATTGAGTAAAAAATTGTATGTAGATGAGGAGGGGGCACCCCCCCTCATCTATTGCTTCAATTCAAGTGTCGATGCGAGGCCTAGCTTGTGCCTAGCTGACGCTCTTCTAGAAGATCTTTAAGTTTATTTGCAGAGATCAACTCTCTACATATGGTAAAGAATAGCCAGGCGCACCATAGCAAGACCGGGAAGGCAAACAGTGACGCACGTTTTTGCTTAGGCACTTCTTTCTCTAAATGTGATTTAAGGACAGGGTCTTTCCATACCTCGCAAAGGATTTTAAGATCTCTCGGGTCGAATGTGGGCGGGATGACTTGTTTGTCGGCAGTGTTTTTGCACTGTTCGACAGTTAAAGTGTCGCTCCTGCTTGAAAAAAGCCCTGTCGTTTTTGCCTCAGTTTCTGAAATATATAAATCGGTCCCTGTCTCTTTCAAGCTAACCAATAAGCTATCTTTTGTTGCAATCACGCCCAAGACGACAGCAAGAAAAATAGATGCTGCGAGAGGGATGAATGGAAGAATCACCCACCACTTAGAGTGAACTCGCTTCGGGTGGATGACATGGCTTTTGAGGTCAAATGCCCAGCCGGCATGCCCAATGAGTTTGATTGGAATATTGTGCAAATCCGAAAAGCCGATGAGAGCCTTAGCGTCTTTAAGCGTTTGGACGCGAATTTGATGTGCCATTCGAAATCCAGCGAGTGCGGAGTGATCCGCCAAATTCTTCCGAATGACTTCGTCTTCAATGTCGTCTTTGCTGATAAATAATCGCAGCACACGGGTGTTGATAGGATGGAGAGAGCCCGAGCGCCAGCATGCAAAGACGGCTGCCGAAAGAAAAGCAATGATAGAGCCAGCAGCGATCTCGCCCGTTAAAAATTTAAGCCATTCCATTTTTTTGCAGCTGCCTTCTGGTTGCTATTGGCGGTCTTTGTTTGCCGTTTGATTGCGGCATCTGGGACCGCATTATACCCACTTCGTACAGGTTTTGTTCATTTTCATTCAATCGTGGGCACTGGCTATCTGCACCCTTCAAAATATGTTTTAAATTCACATCTAATATTCCCTAAGGAAAATACCTAAAAAAGAGAAGGTTAAGGGCCCACATATGGTTGTTTGCTCCGCAAAAACCGTGGGCATCGCTTTCGCGATGAAAAGCCGCTGCTTGCGCATCGGGTAGGGCTAGAAGCTCTGCCTGGAAATGACACAAACCCCGTGATTTATCTCTCAAAAACGGGTCCAGTGGTTTGATCTGGACAAAAGAAAGTTTAGCCATTTTGTTACCAACGCAACGAACAATCCGAGGCTGTATTCGGTGTCGAAGATGTTGGTCGCACTTCGACCGACTCGTTTCATCTCACGAACATGGATGGCTGCGCGTTCAGAAAACAACGGCCCGGCCTTCTTCCTCACTTCTGTGGAAGAGGGCAGCGGGAGATTTTTCAACGCTTCGAGCAGCCGAGCATGGTCTTCGGCTCCGTCAGCAGACAGTTCCATCCCACCCACCTTGATGGTGTAGGGCTGAGCTTCGTTGCCTTGCAATGCGGCCAAAGCCTGGCTCAGCAAATCGTCCTTCATGCTGCTTTCCCCCCGCCGCATCTGATCGAATGCTTCCGAGAGTGCCACAGCCGTTCGTGCCACGGCCAGACGGGCAGCATCACCCAGGGCCAAGCGAACGGGACGGACAAGGTAGCGTGAGCCGATGAGGGCTTGAAGGTCAGTCGGGACGAAAAAGCGCACATAGAGCCCAGCAGGGCGGCGCAGAAAATAAGGCTTCGGCACGGGGTTTGATACCTCGTTTGATACCTAACGCAGGCTCAAACTGAACATCAAACCCCGGGCCTAACCTTCGCAGAATCAAGCACTTACTGCTCTTTTCCGCGATCAGATGGTGGAGGTGGGCGGAATCGAACCGCCGTCCGGAAGCACTCCATCCCCAGCACTACATGCTTAGCCCTCCGTTAGATCTCGTTCCCAGGCAGCACGGTTGGCAAAGCGCACCTGGAAACCAGCCTGCTTTATCTGACCGGTAGCTGACAGGCAGCCACTACCGATGGTTCCGTGATAATGACCCTACACCTACGAGCACGGGCACAAGTAGGTTCGGGGGTTCGCCTTAGGCGGCTGTAGAACTACAACTAAAGCCAATTAAGCGGCGATAGCGAAGTCCGAACCGTAGTTGTCATCGTTGGCAACTAAAAGTTTGCTGCTGGATTAACGAGGAAAGCTGCCCCCTCGGCATGCGCCAAGCGACTTCGCGACCCCCGTCGAAACCAGTGCACCCCCGGGGAAAGCAGTAAAACGCTGACCAGGTCAGTGTAGGGATCGGCGCGCCCTGTCACAAGTGGTGAGATGCGCAACGCTTACAGTGGCTTCAGTCCCTTACCGAACGGAACAGTCTGCAAACGAAGGAGCGAAGCGATGGCGACAGGCAAGCCCCCACGTTCGAAACCTGCACGCGCGCTACCGCGCAAGGCGGCTGCAAGCACGCAACAACCGGCGCGGCCGCACGTTGCACGTGCGCAGCAGGCCGGAGCCCGGGAGCCCGCGGCGACCCGCGTGCAGGGCAAGGCGCGCACGGTGATCTACATCCATGGCATCGGCAACAAGCCGCCGGCTGATGTGCTGCGTTGTCAGTGGGACAAGGCCTTGTTCGGGCGGCCCATGGGCGAGCGTACGCGGCTGGCGTACTGGGTCAATCGCGAGCGGTATCCGGTGGCCGAGCCGGGCAATTGCGATGCGCGCGATGTGGGTCCGGCGCTTAATCAAAGCGTGCAGCGCGCCTTGAGCACGCTTGGCCTGGTGCCGGGCGAACAGGACCTGCACCTGTTGGCAGACGCGCTGGCGCAGAGCGAGCAGGAACGTGCCGATCTGCATCGGCTGCTGGACGAGCTTCAGGGCGCGTCCGTGCCCGGCGCCGTGCAGGCCAAGGGGGCGATCGATGCGATCAACCGGGTGTTGCTGCGGCTGACTGCCGTTCCCCGAGTGCGTACAGCGCTGGATCAATGTGGCCGAAACGCGCGACCCGATCGCGCTGGACCCGGACCTCACCGACGACATCGCCAATGCGAAAGGACGTTTCGAAAACCTGGCCGCTGCGCGCTTGAATCCGGACTGGCAGCACAACCCGCATTCGGTTTCGGGCTATCTGTCGATTCCGCAGGTGCGCGCCGCGGTGCGCCAAGCCGTGGGCGTGGGCTTCGATCAGCCGGTGTCCAATGCAGTGCTGATCAAGGACCTCAGCGAGCAGCTCGAAGCGCATGGCCCGGAGCACCGACACGATGTGCTGATCGAGCTGGATCGGCGCGTGTTGGGGAACGATCCTGCCGGTGTGCGCGCATTGCTGCTGCAGCATGTGCGCGAAGCCGCTGCGCGCACCACCGGCCTGAGTGGCGATGCGCTGGATGAGGCGATCGAGCTGGAAGACAGCCTGCAGCGTTTCGTGTCTGCGCGGCTCACCCGGTTCGAGATCGAATCGCTGCAGGATCGCTATCGCACGTTGGGTTTTCGGCGGGTGTGGCGCGATGCCGGAAAACGCGCGTTGATCCATGTGTCGGGCAATGTGCTGCATGCCGATGCGGCACGCACGGCGTATCGCGCGCGCGGGCAGCAGATCGGTTGGGCGGTGATGGATACCGGCATCGCGGCCGGTCACCCGCACTTTTTCCTCAAGGGTGAGCGCGACAACGTGGTGGCACAGTGGGATTGCACGCGGCGCGGTGCGCCCAAACGGTTGACCCGCGCCGACGGCACGACGTTTACCCGGCTCGATCGGCATGGGCACGGCACGCATATCGCCGGCATCATCGCCGGGCAGTGTCACGCTTGGATCCCGGATGCGAGCGGCACGCCCGGGCGTAGTCTTGAATTTTCCGGCATGGCGCCGGATACCCAGCTGTATGGCTTCAAGGTGCTCGACGATGCCGGAAACGGCCGCGACTCGTGGACGATCAAGGCGGTGCAGCAGGTGGCCGACATCAACGAGCGCGCCGGCGAGCTGATCATCCAAGGCGTCAACCTGAGTCTGGGCGGCTGTTTCGACCCGGAGAGCTACGGCTGCGGGTTTACGCCGTTGTGCAATGAATTACGCCGGCTGTGGCGGCAAGGCGTGCTGGTGGTGATCGCTGCCGGCAACGAGGGCCTGGCCTGGTTGATGCGCAACGATGGCGATGCGTATGCGGCCAACATGGATCTGTCGATCAGCGACCCCGGCAATCTGGAAGACGCCATCGTGGTCGGCTCGGTGCACAAGAGCAGCCCGCATAACTATGGCGTATCGTATTTTTCCTCGCGCGGGCCGACCGCCGACGGCCGCAGCAAGCCGGATGTGGTTGCGCCAGGGGAGAAGATCCTGTCGGCCTACTACGACTTCGACCCGGACGACCCGGCGAGCCTGATGGTGGAGATGAGCGGCACCAGCATGGCCGCACCGCATGTCTCCGGCGTGCTGGCGGGGTTCCTATCGGCGCGCCGCGAGTTCATCGGCTTCCCCGATCGGGTCAAGCAACTGCTGCTGGATACCTGTACCGACCTGCAGCGCGACCGCTATGTGCAGGGCAGGGGAGTGCCGAATTTGATGCGGATGCTTGGAGCGACGTGATTCGGGAGTCGGGATTGGGGATTCGCAAGAGCGGCGGGCTAGCCTCACCGCGCTGCATGTGTGGATCGCAAGCCAGCAGTGCGAAAGGCCACGCACAGCCGCTGTAACCAATCCCTAATCCCGAATCAACAATCCCAGCTCCTCACGCATCGCGATTATGCCGCCGCATCACGCGCTGCTTGTCGCGCTGCCAATCGAGGTCCTTGGCGGCGTCGCGCTTGTCGTGATTCTGCTTGCCCTTGGCCAGGGCGATTTCCAGCTTGACCTTGTTGCTGCTCCAGTACAGCGCGGTAGGCACCAGGGTGTAGCCTTCGCGCTCCACGCGGGTGAGCACCTTGTCGATCTCGGCGCGGTGCAGCAGCAGTTTGCGGTCGCGCCGTTCCACTGGCACCGTGTGAGTGGAGGCCTGGATCAGCGGCGTGATCTGCGCGCCGATCAGGTAGATCTCGCCGGAGCGCACATAGGCATAACCGTCGACGATGTTGGCGCGGCCGGCGCGGATCGCCTTGACCTCCCAGCCCTGCAGTGCCAGGCCGGCTTCGTAGCGTTCTTCCAGGTGGTATTCGTGGCGCGCACGCTTGTTCAACGCGATGGTTTTCGTGGCCTTCGCGCCGTTTGCTTTATCCTTGGTCTGTTTCTTGCTCATCTGCCCATTGTCGCCGATTCGGTGTCGTCAAACGATCTTCCGTCTTTCACAAGTTAGCGAATGCCTACCATCCGTCGCAGCGCCCTAGTCGAACACAGTGCCACCCGCATGTTCGATCTGGTCAATGATGTCGCCGCCTACCCGCGCCGCTTCGGCTGGTGCGACGCTGCCAATGTGCTTGAGCAGGACCAGGCGCACATCGTGGCGCGCCTGGATTTGGGGCTGGGGTCGTTCCGCACCTGGTTCACCACCGAGAACATCCTCGAGCGCCCGGAGCGCATCGTCATGCATCTGCGCGACGGCCCGTTCAAGCGCCTGGAAGGCTTGTGGGAGTTCCAGGCGCTGGGCGAGGGCGCCTGCAAGGTGAGTCTGACCCTGGAGGTGGAGACCAGCTCGCGGCTGCTTGGCCCGGCGCTGGCGCTGGGCTTTCAGGGCTTGGCCGACCGCATGGTCAACGATTTCGTGCGCGTCGCCGATCGCGGCGACGTCTAGGTTGCGCGGCGGCATGCGTATCGACGTGGTGCTGGCCTGGCCGGATCGCTACAGCTCGGTAGAGCTGGAATTGCCTGAAGGCGCAACGGTGGCCGACGCCGTCGCCACGTCCGGTTTGGCGTTGCAGCAAGCCCCTGCTGCGCATGCGGTGCACGGGCTGGTCGCGCGGCCGGAGCAGGTGTTGCGCGACGGCGACCGGGTCGAATTGCTCAGGCCGCTGTTGCTGGATCCGAAAGAGGCGCGGCGCAGGCGTGCCGGACCAGGCAAGAAAGCCGGCGCCAACAGCTAGCGACTTCCAACGCTGCGAGGACGTACTTGGCCTCACTGCAAACCAAGCGCTTCTGCCCGTTGTCTTGAAGACTTCGATGTATTCGATGAGTTCGAACGAGCGCGGCTCGACCTAAGACATGCAACAACAAGTGCGATGGACCGGTCCTGGGCTCGGCGCTGCGGGGTCACTGAAGCGCTCTTTGGCGTCAGGCAAAACGAAAAACGCATCCGTTCAAAGGGATGCGTTTGGGTCCGGTCAGGCGATCACGACACCGCAGAGCCACCACATCAACGGCCGCGCTGCTTCTTCTTGTCGCGTGCCAGGTTGCGGCCGAACTGCTTGGGCGCGGCTTTGGCCAGCTGCTCGTCCTGCGACGGGAAGTAGTCGCCTTCCCAGCGTGCGACCTGTTCGTTCTCGAAGAACACAGTGAAATTCTTGATCTCGGTACGCGCCAGACGGTCCACGCGCTGCGTGGAGGTGTAGTCCCAGCGCTGGGCATGGAACGGGTCGGGGATCGAGGGCGTGCCCAGCAACGCGCTGACCTGCTGCTTGCTCTGGCCTACCTGCAGTTGCTCCACGGCGTTCTGTTTGATCAGATTGCCCTGGTAGATCGGCTGCTTGTAGATGATGCCGCAGCCAGCGGTGGAAAGAGCAACGGCGGCGACCAGCAGGAGATTGCGCATCGGGGATTAAGTGCTGAGGAAATCACGCCGATGATACACTTCCGCCGGTCGCCGCGACCCGTTTGATGGCAGCTGGCGCTAAATCGCCAATGAACGGAGAACGTATGGAAACCCACGACCTGCGCAAAGTCGGGCTCAAGGTGACCCATCCGCGCATGCGGATCCTGGAACTGCTCGAGCAGAAGAGCAATCAGCATCACCTCAGCGCAGAAGACATCTATCGCCAACTGCTCGACCACGGCGACGAGATCGGCTTGGCCACGGTCTACCGGGTGCTGACCCAGTTCGAGGCGGCCGGCCTGGTGCTGAAGCACAATTTCGAAGGCGGGCAGGCCGTCTACGAGCTGGATCGCGGCGGTCACCACGACCATATGGTGGACGTGGACACTGGTCACGTGATCGAGTTCGAGAGCGAGGAAATCGAGGCGCTGCAGCGCCAGATCGCCGCCAAGCATGGCTATGAACTGGAAGAGCACTCGCTGGTGCTGTACGTACGCAAGAAGCGTCCGCGCTGAGCTGGGGCCTAGCGCTGGTGCGAATGACAAGGCGGCTTCGGCCGCCTTGTCCGTTGTGGGGCGTGTTGGTGGATTCGATGCACGGCCTTCCCCCATCCACCCTTCGGGCACCTTCCCTCGCGGGCGGGGGAAGGGAGCCGGCGGGCGGCCGTTCGCAGTGCAGCAGACAGATCGCGCTCAGCCAGACAGCGCTTCTCCCGCGGGCGGGAGAAGGTGGCGCGCAGCGCCGGATGAGGAACAACCGCATTTGCGCCTGTCGTGGTCGCGTCGCAGCGATGTCGCCCCCATCCGTCCTTCGGACACCTCCCCCCGCAGGAGGAGGGAGCCTTGTCACCGGCGGAGGGAACGGGGAGTCTGAATTTGTGGGCAGCTCGCCCGGTCAGGCGCTCTGCAACAGCTTGCGGGCGGCCGCGCGCGCTTCCTTGCTCACTTCCACACCACCCAGCATGCGTGCCAATTCTTCCTGGCGGGCCTGCGGGCCGAGCAGTTCGACCGCGCTCTGGGTCATGCCGTCCACCGGCGCCTTGCTGACCCGGTAATGCGCATGGCCCTTGGCGGCGACCTGCGGCAGGTGGGTGACGCACAGCACCTGGCGCTCTTCGCCCAACGCGCGCAGCTTCTGCCCGACGATGTCGGCCACCGCGCCGCCGATGCCCGAATCCACTTCGTCGAACACCATGGTCGGCACGCTGTCCAGGCCCAACGCCGCCACTTCGATGGCCAGCGAAATGCGCGACAACTCGCCACCGGAGGCAACCTTGCGCAAGGCGCGCGGGGGCTGCCCGGCGTTGGCGGCGACCAGAAATTCCACCCGCTCGGCGCCATTGGGGTCTGGCCGGGCGCTCTCGTGCGGCTGCAGCTGGATCAGGAACTGCCCGCCACCCATGCCCAACTCGCCGATCAGCGCCGTGGTCGCGGCCGACAACGCCTCGGCGGCGGCGGTGCGGCTGTCGCTGAGCGCACCGGCCGCGTTGCGCCAGGCGCCGGTGGCGGTTTCGATGTGCTTGTCGAGCTGCTGCAGGCGCTCGTCGGCGCCGCGCAGGTTCTCGACTTCGGCGCTTAGATGGTCGCGATGCGCGGCCAGCTCGTCCGGTGTGACGCGGTGTTTGCGCGCCAGATCGTGCAGACGGCCGAGGCGGCGCTCCATCACCTCGAACTGGGCCGGGTCGGCCTCCAGGTCGTCGCGCACGCGGTCGAGCAGGGCCAGCGCTTCCTCGATCTGGATGACGGCGCTGTCCAGCAACGCGTCCACCTCGCCCAGCCGCGGCTCGTGCTCGGCCACGCGCGATAAATCGTGGCGGCTGTCCTGCAACAGGCCCAGGGCGCTGGCGCCGTCGTCGCCGTTGAGCTGCTGGGCGACGCTGTCGCAGGCGCCGATCAACGCGGTGGCATGGGCCTGGCGGCGGTGATTGACGTCCAGTGCGGCAATCGCGGCCGGGTCCAGGTCCTCGCGTTCCAGTTCGGCCAGCTGGTGTTCCAGAAAGCCGATCCGGTCTGAAACATCGCCCTGCGCGGAGAGGGCATCGCGCTCGTCCAGTAGCGCCTGCCAGCGTTGGCTGGCCTGGCGCACCTGCTCGCGCTGGGCGCTGTTGCGGGCGTAGGCATCGAGCAGGGCGAGCTGGCTATGCCGGGCCATCAGCGCCTGGTGCTCATGCTGGCCATGAATTTCGACCAGTTTCGAGGCCAGTTCCGCCAGCTGCGAGGAGGTGACCGGGCGGCCGTTGATCCACGCGCGCGAGCCACCGTCGGCGCGGATGATCCGGCGCAGCTGGCATTGCGCCTCGTCGTCGAGTTCGTTATCGGCCAGCCAGCCCAGCCCGGGGTGCTCGGCCGGCAGCTGGAATTCGGCCGACAGTTCGGCGCGCTCGGCGCCATGACGGACCACGCCGCTGTCGGCGCGCAGGCCGGACAGGAAGCCCAGCGCGTCCACCATCAGCGACTTGCCGGCGCCGGTTTCGCCCGATACCACGGTCATTCCCGGCCCGAATTCCAGTTCGGTGGCACGGACAACGGCGAAATCCTTGATCGAGAGGTGTCTGAGCATGAGGTCGAGTGTGAATGCTTTGGGGAAGCTTAGGGTGGCGGGGGCGGACGGGGAATCGGACGCTTGCCATCCCCGGGGCCAGACATTATCTATGCGCTGTCTCACCGGATGATCCCATGCGCGCGTCCCAGTCCCCAATGCTCGACCCCCGCGCCCGCCAGTTGCTGCGCACCCTGATTGCGCGCTACATCCGCGACGGCGAGCCGGTGGGCTCCAAGACGCTGGCCCAGCATGCGGGGCTGGATGTCAGCCCGGCGACCATCCGCAATATCCTGGCCGACCTGGAAGACGTCGGCCTGCTCAGCTCCCCGCATACCTCGGCCGGACGCGTGCCCACTGCGCATGGCTACCGGGTATTCGTCGACAGCCTGGTGCAGATGCAGCCGCCCGGCGAAGAAGAAGTGCGCCGGCTGCGCGCGGAGCTGGCCAGCGGCAACGGGACCCAGTCGCTGCTGGGCAGCGCCTCGCAGATGCTGTCGGCGATGAGTCATTTCGTCGGCGTGGTCAGCGCGCCGCGCCGCGAGCAGTTCGCGTTCCGGCATATCGATTTCGTGGCGCTGGATGCGCGCCGCGTGCTGGCGATCCTGGTGTTTGCCGACAACGAGGTGCAGAACCGGGTGATCGAGCCGCGGCGCGCCTACGAGCCTGCCGAGCTGGAACGGATGGCCAATTACCTCAATGCGCAGTTCGCCGGGCGCGCGCTGGCCGACATCCGCGCCTGCCTGCTGCGCGAGCTGCGCATGGCCAAGAGCGAGATGGAACAACTGCTGGCGCACAGCGTGGACCTGGCCAGCGAGGCGCTGGTGCCGGCCGATGCCGACGACATGGTGATGGCCGGGCAGACCCGGCTGATGGGCGTGCAGGATTTGTCGGACCTGGATCGCCTGCGCGAACTGTTCGAGGCCTTCGCTAGCAAGCGCGAGATCCTGCAACTGCTCGAACGCACCATCCAGGCCCCGGGCGTACGCATCTTCATCGGCGAGGAAACCGGCATGGTGTCGCTGGAAGACGTCTCGCTGGTCACTGCACCTTACGCCGCCAATGGCCAGGTGCTGGGCGTGCTGGGGGTGATCGGGCCCAAACGCATGGCCTACGACCGGCTGATTCCACTGGTGCAGACCGCCGCCGACGTCCTGGGTGCGGCCATGGAGTCTCCCGGTACGCGATAACCGGCATCGATCGGCGCGATCGTGTTTGCTTGAAACGCGCGCAGGCGCCCATATACGGGGTGACGTTGGGGCGGGCGTTCCGCTTGCCCGGGAACTGCATATGAACCAAGACCACCCCGAATTCGACTCCGAAGACCTGTCCCAGAATCCACCCGAGACCGATCCGCTCAAGGCCGAGATCGAATCGCTGCGCAGCGAGATCGCCCTGGTCAAGGCCGACGCCCTGCGCGAGCGCGCCGACCTGGAAAACCAGCGCAAGCGCATCGCCCGCGACGTGGAAAACGCGCGCAAGTTCGCCAACGAGAAGCTGCTGGGCGAGCTGCTGCCGGTGTTCGATAGCCTGGACGCGGGACTCACCGCCGCCGGTACCGAGCCCAGCCCGCTGCGCGATGGCCTGGACATGACCTACAAGCAATTGCTCAAGGTGGCCGCAGACAACGGCCTGACCCTGCTCGATCCGGTCGGCCAGCCGTTCAACCCGGACCAGCACCAGGCGATCAGCCAGGGCGAGGCCGAGGGCGTCGCGCCGGGCCATGTGGTGCAGGTGTTCCAGAAGGGCTACCTGCTCAACGACCGCTTGCTGCGCCCGGCCCTGGTGGTCGTGGCCAAGCACGACTGACCCGCAGCGCCGGCTGAACTGCCAGGCGCAGGCATGAAACACAGATGTGCGCCGGTGGCTTGAACACCTGCGCACCACCCCCACATCTCAGCCAGACCCGGCGTCGCCGGACACAGCTACAGAATCATCAGGAGCGTATCCATGGGCAAGATCATTGGTATTGACCTCGGCACCACGAACTCGTGCGTGTCGATCATGGACGGCGGCAAGGCCCGCGTCATTGAAAACTCCGAGGGCGATCGCACCACGCCCTCGATCGTCGCCTACACCAAGGACGGCGAAGTGCTGGTCGGCGCCTCGGCCAAGCGCCAGGCCGTGACCAACCCGAAGAACACGTTCTACGCGGTGAAGCGCCTGATCGGCCGCAAATTCACCGACGGCGAAGTGCAGAAGGACATCTCGCACGTGCCGTACGGCATTCTCGCCCACGACAATGGCGATGCCTGGGTGCAGACCAGCGATGGCAAGCGCATGGCGCCGCAGGAAATCTCTGCGCGCGTGCTGGAAAAGATGAAGAAGACCGCCGAAGACTTCCTCGGCGAGAAGGTCACCGAGGCGGTGATCACCGTGCCGGCGTACTTCAACGACAGCCAGCGCCAGGCCACCAAAGATGCCGGCCGCATCGCCGGTCTGGACGTCAAGCGCATCATCAACGAGCCGACCGCCGCAGCGCTGGCCTATGGCCTGGACAAGAACGGCGGCGACCGCAAGATCGCCGTGTACGACCTGGGCGGCGGCACCTTCGACGTGTCGATCATCGAAATTGCAGAAGTGGACGGCGAGAAGCAGTTCGAAGTGCTGGCCACCAACGGCGACACCTTCCTGGGTGGCGAAGACTTCGACAACCGCGTCATCGAGTACCTGGTCGATGAATTCAACAAGGATCAGGGTATCGATCTGCGGAAGGATCCTCTGGCGCTGCAGCGCCTGAAGGACGCCGCAGAGCGCGCCAAGATCGAGCTGTCGTCCAGCCAGCAGACCGAAGTGAACCTGCCGTACGTCACCGCCGATGCGTCGGGCCCCAAGCACCTCAACATCAAGTTGACCCGTGCCAAGCTCGAAGCGCTGGTGGAAGACCTGGTCAAGAAGTCGATCGAGCCGTGCCGCACCGCGTTGAACGACGCCGGCCTGCGCGCCAGCGACATCAACGAAGTGATCCTGGTCGGCGGCCAGACCCGCATGCCGAAGGTGCAGCAGGCAGTTGCCGATTTCTTCGGCAAGGAACCGCGCAAGGACGTCAATCCGGACGAAGCCGTGGCCGTGGGTGCGGCGATCCAGGGCGGCGTGCTGGCCGGCGACGTCAAGGATGTGCTGCTGCTGGACGTGACCCCGCTGTCGCTGGGTATCGAGACCATGGGCGGCGTGTTCACCAAGATCATCGAAAAGAACACCACCATCCCGACCAAGGCCTCGCAGACCTTCTCCACCGCCGAAGACAACCAGTCGGCCGTGACCGTGCACGTGTTGCAGGGTGAGCGCGAGCAGGCCCGCTTCAACAAGTCGCTGGCCAAGTTCGACCTGTCCGGCATCGAGCCGGCCCCGCGCGGCATGCCGCAGGTGGAAGTGTCCTTCGACATCGACGCCAACGGCATCCTGCACGTGTCGGCCAAGGACAAGAAGACCAACAAGGAACAGAAGGTCGAGATCAAGGCCGGTTCGGGTCTGTCGGATGAAGAGATCCAGCGCATGGTCGCCGACGCGGAAGCCAACCGCGAAGAAGACAAGAAGTTCCAGGAGCTGGTGCAGGCCCGCAACCAGGCCGATGGTCTGATCCACGCCACCCGTACCGCAATCACCGAGCATGGCAGCAAGGTCGGTGGCGATGTGATTGGCAAGGTGGAAGCGGCGCTGTCGGATCTGGAAACCGCCATGAAGGGCGACGACAAGGCGCAGATCGAAGCGCGCACCAAGACGCTGGAAGAAGCCGGCCAGTCGTTGTACGCAGCAGCTGCGGCAGCAGAGCAGGGCGGCAACGCCGATGCGGCCAGCGGCAACGCCCAGGCCTCCAAGGCCGCCGATGACGTAGTGGACGCCGAGTTCACCGAGGTCAAGGACGACAAGAAGTAAGCCGTGATTTGGGAGTCGGGAGTGGGGATCGGCAAGCGCTAAAGCTAGCCGTTCCCCATCCCGATATCCTTTACGCGTCGCGTCGCCAGGGCGGAACAGCACACGCTGTCCGCTTTTGCGTTTCAACGAATCTCAAATCACGAATCCCGAATCCCGGCTTATGAGCAAACGCGATTACTACGAAGTGCTGGGCGTTGCCCGTGGCGCCAGCGACGAGGAGCTGAAGAAGGCGTACCGGCGCTGTGCGATGAAGCATCACCCGGACCGCAATCCTGGCGATGCGGCTGCCGAAGCGGCGTTCAAGGAATGCAAGGAAGCCTACGAAGTGCTGTCCGATGGCAATAAGCGGCGCGCCTACGACGCGCACGGCCATGCGGCGTTCGAGCACGGCATGGGCGGTGGTGGCGGGCCGGGTGGTCCGGACATGGGGGATATCTTTGGCGATATCTTCGGCAATATTTTCGGCGGTGGCGCTGCCGGTCCGCGCGCTGCGCGACGTGGCGCCGACGTCGGTTACGTGTTGGAACTGGATCTGGAAGAAGCCGTCGCCGGTATCGAGCGCCGCATCGAGATTCCCACACTGATCGAATGCGCGCCCTGCCATGGCAGCGGTTCGGAAGACGGCAAGGTCGAGACCTGCGGCACCTGTCATGGGCGCGGCCAGGTCCGCATCCAGCGCGGCATCTTCGCCATGCAGCAGAGCTGCCCGCATTGCGACGGGCGCGGCACGCTGATCCAGAACCCCTGCAAGACCTGCCACGGTGCCGGTCGGGTGGAAGAAGACAAGGTGCTGTCGATCAAGGTGCCCGCCGGTGTGGATACAGGCGACCGGATTCGTCTTGCAGGCGAAGGCGAGGCGGGCCCGGCCGGCACGCCACCGGGCGATCTGTATGTGGAAGTGCGCGTGCGCGAGCATGCGATCTTCCAGCGCGACGGCGACGATCTGCATTGCGAGGTGCCGATCCGCATTTCGCAGGCGGCGCTCGGCGATACCGTGCGGGTGGCAACCTTGGGCGGCGAAGCGGAAATCCGCATCCCGGCCGAAACGCAGACCGGCAAGTTGTTCCGTCTGCGTGGCAAGGGCGTACGTTCGGTACGCAGCCGCAGCGAAGGCGACCTGTATTGCCGCGTGGTGGTGGAAACGCCGGTCAATCTCACCGCCGATCAGCGCGAACTGCTGCAGCAGTTCGAAGCGACGTTCACCGGTGAGGACGCACGCAAGCATTCGCCCAAGTCGGCCACCTTCATCGACGGCGTCAAGGGGTTTTGGGATCGGATGACGTCCTGACCCAGGCGGCGTGATGTCACGATGGCCCGGCGTGCGGCTTGCTGCGCGTCGGGCTCTTTTTTTGGGCTGCCCCGAAGGCCGCGCGTGATGCGGCCAATGTGTTGAAGTTGCGGATGGAACGCAGGTGTCAGCGCGAGAAGTGCCGGGCCAGTCGCGCGTGCGGTCCAACAGCGCCGCCGTGTGAGATTTTCAGCGACATCTCCGCACATCGCGCGTGCGTCTTTGAAGCGTCGTCATTGGCTTCAGGCGCAGCACGTCGTTGCCCGCACCGCGAGCAAAGCCGATCCCTGATCGTGCGGTCGGGCCATTGGCCTGCAGCACCGGTCGAGCGCCTTTAGCGTCTGACCTTGCTCACCCACGGTACTGCGCATCAGGCTGCACTGGCGGGCTTGGGCAGCTGGCCGTGATGCGATGGAGACCACGTGCGTGCTGTTCAACAGCGCCAACTGCCGGTGACGCCGTTCATCCACGACATCCTGGCAAGGTTACGCGGATAATCGGTGCCCTCTTTCCTGCACGGCCGCCCGCATGAGCGATGCAACCGACAGCCACCTCGTCCATGGTCGCCGCCAGCGTCCGGACGGCCCTTCGCCGATCGATGTGATTTCGGTGCAATCGCAATTGGTCTATGGCCATGCTGGCAACAGCGCTGCAGTACCGCCGCTGCGCGCGCTGGGACTGCGTGTGGCCGAAGTGCCCACCACGCTGCTGAGCAACGCGCCGTTCTACGCCACCCTGCGCGGGCGCATCCTGCCGGCCGACTGGCTGGCGGATTTGTTGCTGGGCGCCACCGAACGCGGCTTGCCACAGCGTGCACGCATGCTGGTGTCCGGCTATTTCGGAAGCCTGGCCAACGGCGAAACCTTCGCCGACTGGCTGGCGCAGACCTTGCCGCAGGCCCCGCAGCTGCGCTACTGCCTGGACCCGGTGATTGGTGACACGCACACCGGCCCGTATGTGGAACCCGGGCTGGAGCGCGTGTTCGCCGAGCGCTTGCTGCCGCACGCCTGGCTGGTGACGCCCAACGCATTCGAGTTGGGGCGGTTGACCGGCTTGCCGAGCCTGCAGCAGGACGATGCCATTGCTGCCGCGCGCGCTTTGCTGGCGCGTGGGCCGCAATGGGTCCTTGCACACAGCGTGGCCGGTGCTGCGGGCGAGCTGGTGACCCTGGCAGTCAGCGATGCGGCGGTGTATCGCTGGGCCAGCCCGCACCTGCCGGTCGATGTGGCAGGCACCGGCGATGTGCTGATGGCCTTGCTGATTGGCTTCTTGTTGCGCGATGTGCCGTTCGAGCAGGCGGTGGGGCACGCGCTCAGCGGAGTGCATAGCGCGCTGGAAGCGACCCTGGCTGCGGGATTCGAGGAGTTCGACGTGCTGGCCGCGGCGCCGGCCGCACTTGCCGCGACGCCACGATTTGCCGTCGAGCGATTGGCATGATCGCGCAGCCGGTAGTCGGCATCGTCGGCATCGCCGGTGCATATGGGCGATGGCTGGCGCAGTTCCTGCGCACGCGTATGCAGCTGGAGGTGATCGGGTTCGATCCGGCCGACAGCGTCAGCATGGATGAGGTCACGCTGGCGCAGCGTGCCGACGTGCTGATGTTCGCCGCGCCAATCCGCCACACTGCGGCATTGATCGAGCGGTATGTGCAGCTTGCCGGCGCACGCGCTGCCTCGCAGTTGTGGCTGGATGTCACCTCGATCAAACAGGCACCGGTCGCTGCAATGCTGACCTCGCAGGCGGACGTGGTTGGCCTGCATCCGATGACCGCACCGCCAAAATCGCCGACCTTGAAAGGGCGCGTGATGGTGGTCTGCGAGGCGCGGCTGCAGCACTGGTCGGCATGGGTACAGAGCTTGTGCAGCGCGCTGCAGGCCGAATGCGTGTACGCAACGCCAGAGCACCACGACCGCGTGATGGCGCTGGTGCAGGCGATGGTGCACGCCACTCACCTGGCGCAGGCCGGCACCTTGCGCGACTACGCACCGCTGCTGGGCGAGCTGCGCGCGCTGATGCCGTACCGCTCGGCGTCGTTCGAACTGGATACCGCAGTGATCGCGCGCATTCTTTCGCTCAATCCCTCGATCTACGAAGACATCCAGTTTGGTAACCCGTATGTGGGCGAGATGCTCGACCGGTTGCTACTGCAGTTGCAGCAGCTGCGCGCCCTGGTCGCGCAGGGCGACGATGCCGCGCGTGCGCAGTTCCGCACCCAATTCCTGCACGACAATGCGCAAGCCCTGCAGCACGACGCGCTTGCGGCGGGCAATTACACCTACGAGCGCGTGGGCTATCTGCTGGCCGATCTCACCGAGCCGCTGACTTTGAGCGTGTATCTGCCCGAAGACCAGCCCGGCTCGCTGCGCGCCTTGCTGCATGTGTTCGAGCGGCATGGGGTAAACCTGTCGTCGATCCACTCATCGCGCACGCCGGTTGGCGAGCTGCATTTCCGTATCGGCTTCGAGGCGGCGAGCGATCGTGCAGCATTGACGCAAGCAGCGAGCGAGATCGATCGCACTGGGATCGGTCGGGTGCTGGAGCGTTCCGGTGGCTAGTAGCAGGATCAGGCCCGTTCCCATCGCCACCGTTTCATCCACACAGGGTGTGGATGAAACTTGCACAAGCATGTGGATAACTGCCCGCGGCCCTTGCAACGCAAGGGGCGTACAGTGGCTGGTCAAAAATTGACCAGTGCCGTTTGAGGCAGCCAGCTAGACGACGGCGTCGTTCTTGGCGGTCGCGTCCCCTGGTTCGGCATCTGATCCTCGTACACCCCGGTTCCTGTGCGCCGCCCAGGGCTGCAAGATGACGACGCGCGAGGTTCTGGGGCCGTTCCTAGAGCGCGGACAGGCGCAGCTCACCGCCGTCGGTGACGAAGCGCTGCCCCTGACGTTGCAGATGTCGGCCATCGGGAAGCTCGTAACGCGGCGCCGAATGGGGGTTTGCGCGGGGTTGTTGCTCGTCGCGAAATTCGATGATGACGTAAGGCTCGCCATCTGCGCCGATTGCGGGAAATTGCCGGAAAGACATACACACCTCCGAAAGTTCCTAAGGTTGCAGTGCGGATCGCGATGGATCCGCGCGCCCGGCGCGCGTGCCGGTACGGCGAGCATGCGCACGCAGGTGTTATCCAAACGTCGTTATGCGGTGGGGTATGCGGACCTGTTGGTTGAGCTCGTCAGGCGGGGCGGGGCGACGACGGCGATTGTTCACGTCGACAAGCTGCTGTGCACGCGTGCGTTGCAGAGGCGGCTGCCTAGCAGCCATGGAGCAGACAGCTGCAGCCTCGGGTTCGACAAGGCGTGAAGCGCGCTGAAACGTCGCTGGGCACAACAGCCAGCCACCTGCGTGGCGGTTGAGTGCGTCCGCTGCGGAGGATTTGCTTCAACCCACAGGATGCCAAGCAGCGGCATCGCGAGGTCACTCGCACAACCGCGCAATTGCCCAGCATCACCGCGTCCGCCCGACGCGCAGCCGACCCATCAACGACTCAGCTGCAAGGCATCCCGGTCGGCGGTGGCCGCCGCCAGTTCGGCACGCGCGGAGGCGATGCGTGCCTGCGCATCGATCAGGCGTACGCGCGCGTCGTTGGCGGTTTCCTCGCGCTGATTGACCAGGAAAAAGTCACCCGAGCCCAGCTCGAAACGCCGCCGCTCGGCCGCCGCCAGGCGGTCTGCCAGGCCGCGTTCCTCATCGGCGATCCTGGCCAGCCGTTCGGCGCCATTGAGCGAAATGACGATCGATTCGACCTCGATCGAAATCTGGTCGCGCAGAAAACGGCTGCGCTGATCCAACGCTTCGATCTCGGCGCGCGCTTCGGCCACGCGGCCCCGGGCGGCGCGGTTTTCCAGCGGCACGCTGAAACGGAAGCCGATGATGGCGTCGGTCAGCGACCGGTTCGGGCCGCCGACGCCGGGCGGGCCCAGATCCTTGCTGACTTCCACGCTGACATCCAGGCGCGGTTTGAGATCGTTCTGCGCCAGCATCAGCCGCGCGGTGGCCTGGTCGATGCGGGTCAGCACGGCGCGGTAATCCGGGCGCTCTACCGGCGCGGTGATCTTGCTGGCGCCGGCCAGTCCTTCCAGCGCCGAGGTGTCGGCCGGCAGGCGTTCGGCGGAAACGATCAGCGGCATGCCGGCGTCGTCGCGCAAATACAGCGACAAGGCGTTGGCCGCGTTGGCGAAGTCCTGTTCCGAGCGGACCACCAAGGCGCGACGGCGCACCAGGTTCTGGTCGTTTTCGGTCAGCAAGATGGTGGGGCGCGCACCGAGCGCGACCTGGCGCGAAATCGCATTGCGGCGTTGCTCGGCCAGTTGCAGCAGCTCGTTGTAGGCGCGCAACTTCAGCCCGGCGGCGACCCAGTTCTGGTAGGCATCCACCGCGCGCCGCTGCACGCCGATGGCCACCATTTCCGCCTCGTATTTGGCCACATCGATATCGGTGCTGGCGATGCTGCGCTTGGTGCGGCGTTCGTCGATCACGCGGTCGCGCAGCAGCGCGTACAGCGCGCCGACCTTCACTTCGCCGCCGCGATCGGTATAGGACTTGTCTTCGTAGATCGGGAAGGAGCCGCGCGAGGAGCGGTAGCCACCGTAGTAATAGCCGCCGTTCTCTTCGAACGGCCGCTTGACCCCGGTTTCGATGGTACTGCCGTCGTAATAGCCGGCCTCGCGCGAGCGGCCTTCGATGTCGAACACCGTGTCGAAGGCGCCATCGGCCGAGATGCCCTTGCCTTCGGCCTGGCGCACCTTCGCCAGCGCTTCGACGATCTGCGGTGCGGAGCGTGCCGACGACTGCAGCACCTCATCCAGCGTCAGCGCAGCGGCCTGGGCGAATGCCGCACCGGGGCAGAGTGCGATCAACAGGACGACAAGACGGCCGATCATTTCTTGCCCGTCGCTTCGTCTTCGGACTTGGGTGCGGCCGGCTTGGCCTTGCCGTCTTCCTGGGTGGCCGCAGCCGGGCGCCGGCCGAATTCCAGCGGGAAGTTGTTGAGCTGGCGCCACAGCTCGTAGCCGACCTTGACCGTTTCGCCCTGCACCCAGCCGCGCACCTTGCCGCCCTGGCGGGCGAATTCCTGTGCCGGCCACGCCGGCTTGCCCGGCATCGGCTCCACCAGGATGCGGAACAGCCCATCGGGCGCGGCGTTGGGGTCGATGGCGCGCACCCGGCCGTCGAACATGCCGTGCGCCACCGACGGCCAACCGCTGAATTGAATCGCCGGCCAGCCTTCGAATTCCAGCCGCACCGGACGGCCGGGACGGATCAGCGGCACGTCGCGACCATCGATGTACAGCTCGACCGCGCGCTCCACCCGTTCCGGCGCGATCACCGCCAGCACGGTGCCCGGCGAGACCATGGCGCTACCGCTGGCGGCGTTGAGCTGCTGCACGCGGCCATCGCGCGGGGCGCGCACCAGCTGTGCAGACTGGCGATTCAACTGGATGTCGATACGGGTCAGCTTGGCGCGCGATTCGGCCAGCTTGGCGTCGGCCTCGGCTACCTTGATCTGGGTCAGCTCGTAGTCGCGGCGGCCGGCCAGGCCTTCGGCCAGCAATTGCCTGCTGCGCGCCACATCGATGCTGGCCACCGCGCGCGATTGCTGGATGGCGGCGATTTCCGCCTGCGCCTGCGCGCGCTCGCTGGCCAGGCGGGTGAGCAGGTCCGGGTCCAGATCGCCGACACGCGCGATCGGGTCGCCCTTGGCAACATGCTGGCCGTCATGCACGTACCAGCGCTCGACGCGGCCCGGCACGAAGGCGGTGACCGGTTGTTGACGGTCGCTGGGATCCAGCGACACGACCTGGCCTTTGCCACTGGCGGTCTGCACCCATGGCGCCAGTGCCAGGATCGCCGCAGCGATGCCGATGCCGATCAGCAGCATCCAGGCGACTGCCTTGGCGATGCCGGGCGGACGCATTGCCGCCAGGGTGGGGAAATGCGCCATGCGATCAGGGGCGTGCGGCATGCGGCACCTCCTGCGTGGATGCGATCAACTCGGCGCGTGTGGCGTAGCGTTGCTGGCGCTGCGGCTCCAGCCGGAACCAGCCATCCAGGGTGATGTCCTCCGGCCGCCCGGTGCACAGCAGCACGGTGGTTCCTGCATCCTTCAAGCGCCGCAGCACCTGGGTCAGGCGCTCGGCCGGGATCAGGTCGTACAGCTGCGACAGCATCAGCACGCGCGGGCGCACCAACAGTGCATTGGCCAGCTTCAGCGCCATGACCTCGCCGATCCACAGCGGGAATCCGGACGCGGCAAGCCGGGTGTCCAGGCCTTGCGGCAACGCGGCGATGCGCGCGCGCAAGCCCACCGCATCGATGGCTTGCAGCATCGCTTCGGACGTCACATCGGCCGAGGCCATCGCCAGGTATTCACGAATGGTGACCTCCACGATGGTCGGCCGGTCGAGCACGGTGACTTCCGAACGCAGCAGGTACATATCGAAGGTGACCATGTCCGCGCCGCCCACCATCACCAGCCCGCGGTCGGGAACGACGTGGCGCTTGAGCACCATGGCCAGCAGGCGCTCGGCGCCGCCATCGGCCAGCGTGACCAACTGCTCGCCGGCTTCCAGCGCGAAATCGAAACGCGCGCCCTCGATCACCACGCCATCCAGGCGTACCCCGCTGTTGCGCGGCGCCTCGCCGGCGGCAAGCACCGGGCGCTCCTGGGGGATGGCGTACAGCAGCGACAATTCCTCCGCACTGGCCACCAGGTCGTAGAACATGTCCAGGTAGCTGCCCAACTGTGCGATGCCGTAGAACACCGCGCTCAGGATCAGCTCGGCTGCCACCAGCTGGCCGATCGACAGCTCGCCGCGCAGGATCAGGCTGCCGCCCAGTGCCAGCAGCGCCGCGCTGGCGACCGCATAGGTGAGCAGGAACGCCAGCGTCTGGGTAAAGGTGTAGCGGAAATGGCGCCGATGCCGGTCGACATAGTCGGCGGTCACCTTTTCCGAGCGATCCATCGCAAAGTTGAGATGGCGGCTGGATTTATAGAACCCGTTGGAGCCGCCGACGCTTTCCAGCCAATGCGCGGCATTGTGCTTGGCCTGGCTCAGTTCGACCGCCGAGCGGATCGAGCCGCGCGACCAGATCATCCAGATCGAGAAGATGGTCAGCAGCAGCAGCGCATTGAAGCCGAGGAAAAACGGGTGATAGAAGCTGGTGACGATCAAGCCGACCGCCGACTGCAGCACGATGGTGAACGCACCGACCGCCAGGCTGGGCACTGCCTTTTGCACCACCACCAGATCGAAATAGCGGTTGAAGACATCGCCGCGGTTCTGGTCGGCGAAGAATGGGTTCTGCGCATGCACCGCGCGCACGGTGATCTCCGCCACCACGCGTGCGAACAGGCGACGTTCGAACAGCGCCATCACCCACACCCGCATCGCGCTCAGTGCCGCCACCAGCAACAGCAGGCCCAGCAGCAGGCCGGACAAGGTCCATAGCGGCGTAGGCAGCGCGGTGTTGGCGACGCTGTTAATCAGCAACTGCACCGAGATCGGCGTGGCCAGCGAGAGCAGGCTGATCGCGACGCCGTACACCAGGGTCAGGCGCACATACGGCATGTCCGGTCCGACAATTTCCGTCAGCCAGCTCGCCGCTTCCCGCCATCCAATCCGCTTGGCCGCCATTCGATATCCGTTGATGAGTTCAGTGAAGCATTGACGAGTTGCCGGCCCGCAAACAAGGCCATGGTGCTTATTTGGCACATAGGATTTTCCTATGCGGCCACCGCGCGCAGCAGATTGGCGATCAAACCGAAGGCCGGTGCGCGACCAGCACCCTGGCGCCAGAGCAGACCGATCTCCCTATAGTAGCGCCCGCCTTCGACCGGTCGAACCACCACGTCGTCGCCTTCGCGGATTTCCTGGCGCACGTACAGGTCCGGGAGCAAGGCAAGACCCATGCCCATGCCGGCCATCTGGCGGATCGCGTCCAGGCTGGTGCCTTCGTAATCGCGCAAGACATTGGCGCCCACATCCATGGCGATCGCGGCAACCTGTTCTGCCAATCGGTATTCCGGCATCAAGGTCAGCAAGTTGGCGCCGCGCAGATCGGCCGGGGTGATGCAGGCCTTGGTGCGCAGCGGATGATCGGCAGCCATGGTCACATGCAGCAGTTCGCGAAACAGCCGCTCGCTGTGCAGGCCCCGGCCGGCCACCGGCAGTTGCGCGAGGACAAGATCGTGCGTGCCGTTGCTCAGGTCGGCGGCGAGTGCGGTTGGCAGGCCTTCGCGCACATGCACGCGCAGGGCCGGATGCTCGCGATGCAAACGTGCCACCAGGCTGGGCATCAGATAGGCGCCAAGCGTGGGCGAGACGCCGAGGCGGATGGTGCCGATCAAGGTATCGGCGGCGGTGGCGCGGACCTCTTCCAGATCGGTGACATCGAGCAGGATGCTGCGTGCGCGGTCGAGCAGATCGCGACCCAGCGGGGTCAGGATCGCCTGCGTGCCGCGCTCCAACAGCGGCGCGCCGATGATCGCTTCCAATGCGCGGATCTGCTGCGACAACGATGGCTGCGAGACGCCCATCTGCTCGGCGGCGCGGGTAAAGCTGCCGGTATCGGCCAGCGCGACGAAATAGCTCAGCTGGCGAAGGGTGGTTCTGGGGCGCGGCATGGGATCACATCGGATTGCGTGGGAGCGCACGGCCGGCGTGGCCGGTGAGACCAGACAGGCGAAGTGCGGCTAGCGACTGCAGCGGCAGCTCGTCCGGCGAGGATGGACGACGCGCGGTAACCGCAGTGTACGAGCGGTGCATGCCGATTCCGAGCACCGGCCGCGCCCGCAGCGCGGTGAGCGCAGTCGTTTCGCTAGGTGCGCCAGATGCCATCGCTGGAACCACGGCGCCCAGCGAGGCTCATTGGTCGATGAACTGCAGCCGCGCCAGCTCCGCATACAGACCGCCTTCGGCGATCAACTGCGCATGCGTACCCTGCGCGACGATGCGGCCGGCATCCATCACCACGATGCGGTCGGCCTTGAGCACGGTGGCCAGGCGGTGCGCGATCACCAGCGTGGTGCGGCCTTCCATCAGCCGCTCCAGCGCCTGCTGCACCGCGCGCTCGCTGTGCGCATCGAGCGCGCTGGTGGCTTCGTCCAGCAGCAGGATCGGCGCATCCTTGAGCAGCGCACGCGCAATCGCCACGCGTTGCTGCTGGCCGCCGGACAGGCGCGTGCCGCGCTCGCCCAGTTCGCTGGCGTAGCCCTGGGGCAGGGCGCGGATGAAGACATCGGCTTCGGCGGCGGCCGCTGCCGCTTCCACCTCGGCATCGCTGGCTTGCAGGCGCCCATAGCGGATGTTGTCGGCGGCGCTGGCGGCAAACAACGTGGGTTGCTGCGGTACCAGCGCGATGTGCTCGCGCAGCAGTACCGGGTCGGCCTCGCGCAGGTCGATGTCGTCGATGCGCACCTTGCCGCTGACAGGGTCGTGGAAACGCAGCAGCATCGACAGCACCGTGCTCTTGCCCGCTCCGGACGGACCCACCAGCGCCACGGTTTCGCCGGGGCTGACATGCAGGTCGAACCCGGTCAGCGCCGGCGCGTCCGGGCGTTGCGGGTAATGGAAGACCACCTGGTCGAAATGGATCGCGCCGCGCAGCGGCTGCGGCAAGGCCTGCGGCGTGGCCGGCGCCACGATCAGCGGTTGTTCGTCGAGCAATTCACTCACCCGGCCCATGCCGCCGGCGGCACGCTGTAACTCGTTCCAGACCTCGGCCAGTGCACCGACCGAACCGCCGCCGATCAGCGCGTACAGCACGAATTGGCCCAGCGTGCCGGGCGTCATGCGGCCAGAAATCACATCGTGCGCGCCCAGCCACAACACCGCGACGATCGCACCGAAGATCAGCATGATCGCCACCGCGGTCACGGTGGCCTGGGTGCGGATGCGCACCCTTGCGGTATCGATGGCGGCAAATAGCGCGGTACTGAAACGCTGGCTTTCGTAACGCTCGCGCGCGTGCGCCTGCACGGTGCGCACCGCGCCCAGGGTTTCGGCCGCCAGCGTATTGGCGTCGGCCACGCGGTCTTGGCTTGCGCGCGAAATCTTCTGCAGGCGGCGTGCGCCCAGCACGATCGGCAGCACCGCCAGCGGGATGCCGATCAAGGTAAAGCCGGCCAGCCGCGGGCTGGTGACGAACAGCATGACCATGCTGCCGATCACCGTGACCGAACTGCGCAAGGCCACCGACATGGTCGTGCCGATCAGCCCCCGCAGCAATTCGCTGTCGGCCGACAGGCGCGACACCAGTTCGCCGCTGCGGCTGCGGTCATGGAACCCGGCGTCCAGTCCGATCAGGTGTGCGTACAGCCGGCCGCGCAGGTCGGCGACCACTTTTTCGCCGAGCAGTGCGACGAAATAGAAGCGCGCCGCAGTCGCCAGCGCCAGCACCACCGAGACTGCGAACAGCAGCGAGAACGCCTGATTGATCTGCGCGTCGCCGGAGAAGCCTTGATCGATCATGCGCTTGACCGCTGCGGGCAGGCTCAGCGTGGCGGCAGCGGAAATCGCCAGCGCGACCAGCCAGGCGGCGAACAGGCCGCGCTGGCGTTGGACGAATGGCCACAAGGTGCGCAGGCTGCCCAGCTTCCGCAACGGGCTGGGACGTGCAGCGGCTGGCTGGGTCATGCGGCTTCCGGGGTTGAGAGGTGGACACGATTGCGAGTGGCGTCGCACAGGCGGGTTTTCAAGCCGGCGAGCTGATCGGCAGGCAGTTGCACATGCAACGCTGCACCTTCGGCGTCGAAGCGTTCGTCCAGTTTGTCGGCATGGAAGGCCGCCAGTGCTGCGTGCACCAGGCCCAGATCGTCGAACCGGCACTGCACCTGCACCCGTGACAACGCGATCAATGGCTGTCGCGTTGCCAGCCGCAGGCACTCGGCCGCGGTACCGCCGTAGGCGCGCACCAGCCCGCCGGCCCCGAGCTTGATGCCGCCATACCAGCGCGTGACCACCACCACCACCACCCGATCGAAGCCCTGGCCGTCGATGGCGGCCAGGATCGGCCGGCCGGCGGTGCCGCTTGGCTCGCCGTCGTCGCTGGAGCGGTAGTCCTGCCCGAACCGGTAGGCCCAGCAGTTGTGCGTCGCGTCCGGCACTGCCACGCGCTGCACGATCTCCAGCGCATGCGCGGGAGCGTCCAGTGCGGCAGCGTGGGCCACAAAGCGACTGTGCTTGATGTCCAGACTATGGTGCGCATCAGCGGCGAGGGTATCGAGCATCGCCGCCATTCTATGCGAGGCGGTACGGCGGATCGCTGCAGCCATCGTGACTGCCGTTGCAAGCTGGCAGATCGAGGCGATGTCGTGCGACCGCGCTGCGCGCTGTCTGGAACGTCGCCGTGGAGCGGCGTCGCTGGCCAACAGCGCGCTGGTCGATGCCGGGGTGATGCGCGCAGTGGTCCACCGCGCGGATGCATGCAGTGCCGCCGCGTCGAAGAGACGGGGCGGCTAACGCTTACACCAGGGTGGAGCGACGCTTCTCGTCAATCCACTTCGACGCCTGCGCCGGAGTGTAGTGCCGCATCCATTCGAGCATCTGCTCGATATCGGCGCCATACCACAGGTCGGCGCGCTGGTCTGGATGCAGGAAGCGCTCTTCGACCATGCGGTCGATCATGCCAATCAGCGGTGCGTAGAAACCTTCGATGTCCAGAAAGGCGCACGGCTTGTTGCCGATGCCGAGCTGGCGCCAGGTCAGCATTTCGAAGATCTCTTCCATGGTACCGAAGCCGCCGGGCAGGGCCACGAACGCATCCGACAACTCGAACATGCGCATCTTGCGCTCATGCATGGAGCCGACGATTTCCAGCGTGGTCAACCCGCGGTGCGCTACTTCCCAATCGGCCAGTTGCTGCGGAATCACCCCGGTCACTTCACCGCCGGCCGCCAGCACTGCATTGGCCACGGTGCCCATCAAGCCAACGTTGCCGCCGCCGTACACCAGGCGCAGGCCCTGCTTGGCGATGCGATCGCCCAACGCAATCGCGCGCTCGACATAGGCGGGTTTGTTGCCGGCATTGGAGCCGCAGTAGACGCAGATGCTTTTCATGGGAGTCGGGATTCGGGAGTGGGGATTCGTAAAAGCGGCGGCGCGATGCGTCGATGTCATCTGGAAAGCGGTGGAATGCACGTTGCACGACTGTTCTGACTGGGCCTGAAAAACATAACGCCGGAATCTACCCGGCGTTATGTCATGGCTGGGAAATAGTCGGAGGCGGGAACCGCAATTGCGAATCCCCACTCCCGAATCCCAAATCCCGGCCTCAGTTGGCCTTATGAATCGCGCGCTTGCTCACCGCCATCGCGGCATCGTGAATCGCTTCGGACAGCGTCGGGTGCGCGTGGCAGATGCGGGCCAGGTCGTCGGCCGAGCCGTTGAACTCCATGGTCAGCACGCCTTCGTGCACCAGCTCGGACACGCCCACGCCCACCAGGTGCATACCCAGCACGCGGTCGGTTTCGGCATCGGCGATCACCTTGACGAAGCCGGCCGGCTCTCCCATCGCCACTGCGCGGCCGATCGCTGCAAACGGGAAGCTGCCGGCCTTGTAGGCGACGCCCTCGGCCTTGAGCTGCTGCTCGGTCTTGCCGACCCAGGCAATTTCCGGCTCGGTGTAGATGACCCACGGAATGGTGTCGAAATTGACGTGACCCGGCAGGCCGGCGATCAATTCGGCCACCGCGATGCCTTCCTCGAAGCCCTTGTGCGCCAGCATCGGGCCGCGCACGCAGTCGCCGATCGCCCACACGCCATCCACGCCGGTGTGGCAATGCCCGTCGACCTCGATCTGGCCGCGGTCGGTGACCTTGACGCCAGTGCCTTCGGCCAGCAGGTTCTTGGTGGCGGCCTTGCGGCCCACGGCCACCAGCAGCTTGTCCACGGTCAGGGTCTGCTCGCCAGCCGCGTCGGTGTAGCTGAGCACCACCTGCTTGGCGTCGCCGCTGCCGGTGATCTCGGTCTTGCCGACCTTGGCGCCCAGCTTGATGTCCAGGCCCTGCTTCTTGAATTCCTTCAGCGCGGTCTTGGCCACTTCGGCATCGGCCAGGGCCAGGAAGTCCGGCAGCGCTTCGAGGATGGTGACCTCGGCGCCCAGGCGCTTCCACACGCTGCCCAGCTCCAGGCCGATCACGCCGGCACCGATGACGGCCAGACGCTTGGGAACGGCGGTGAAATCCAGGCCGCCGACGTTGTCGACGATGGTGTCGCCGTCGAACTTGGCGAACGGCAGTTCGATCGACTCCGAACCGGCCGCCAGGATCACGTTGGTGCCCTTGAGCTCGATCTCGCCGCCTTCATGCTGGGTCACCTTGACGATGTTGCCCGGCTGCAACTGGCCGAAGCCGTAGTAAGGGGTGATCTTGTTGGCCTTGAACAGCATCGCGATGCCGCCGGTGAACTGCTTCACGATCTTGTCCTTGCGGCCAATCATCGTGGGCACGTCCATCTTGGCGTCGTTGAAGCTGATGCCGTGGTCGCCGAACAGGTGGCCCATGTTCCAGAACTGGCGCGAGGAATCCAGCAGCGCCTTGGACGGAATGCAGCCCACGCGCAGGCAGGTACCGCCCAGTGCCGGCTTGCCGTCCTTGCCCAGGGCCGCGTCGATGCAGGCGACCTTCATGCCCAGCTGCGCCGCACGGATGGCGGCGTGATAACCGGCCGGACCGGCACCGATGACGACGACGTCGAATTGTTCTTGTTCGCTCATTCTTCGCTCACGAGATTGGGAATTGGGGATTGGGGATTCGTAAAAGCAGGATGCGTGGGAAGGGGCGGCTCTCGCCAATCCCCAATCCCGAATCCCCAATCCCGGCTTTCATCACAGGCCGAACAGCATGCGGCCCGGGTTTTCCAGCTGGTTCTTGATGTCGACCAGGAACTGCACCGAGTCCTTGCCGTCGATGATGCGGTGGTCGTAGGACAGCGCCAGATACATCATCGGCGCGATCACGACCTGGCCGTTCTCGGCGATCGGACGTTCCTTGATCGCGTGCATGCCCAGGATGGCGCTCTGCGGCGGGTTGATGATCGGCGTGGACAGCAGCGAGCCGAAGGTGCCGCCGTTGGTGATGGTGAAGGTGCCGCCCTGCAGGTCGTCCAGGCCCAGCTTGCCGGCACGCGCCTTGGCGGCGTAGTCGGCGATGCCTTGCTCGACATCGGCGAACGACTGGCGCTCGACGTTGCGCAGCACCGGCGTGACCAGGCCCTTGTCGGTCGACACCGCGATCGAGATGTCGCTGTAGCCGTGATAGATGATGTCGTCGCCGTCGATCGAGGCGTTGACCAGCGGGAAGCGCTGCAACGCGTTGGCGGCAGCCTTGACGAAGAAGCTCATGAAGCCGAGCTTGATGCCGTGCGCCTTCTGGAACTCGTCCTGCAGCTCCTTGCGCGCGGCCGACACCTTGGCCAGGTTGACTTCATTGAAGGTGGTCAGCATCGCGGTGGAGTTCTTGGACTCCATCAGGCGCTTGGCGATCGTCTTGCGCACGCGGGTCATCGGCACGCGCTCTTCCGGGCGCGCACCAGAGGCCTTGCCGACGCCGCCGGCCTTGGCGAAGTTGACGATGTCTTCCTTGGTCACCGCGCCACGACGGCCGGTGCCTTCGACCTGCGAAGGATCCACGCCCTGGGTGATCGCGGAAAAACGTGCGCCCGGCGGCAGCGAATCGGCAGCGGACTTGGACGCAGCAGCAGGCGCCGCGGCGGCGGCCGGTGCCGGAGCGACCGCCGGTGCCGGAGCGGCCGCCGGTGCCGCAGCAGTCGCAGCCGGGGCGGCGGCCTGCTTCTCTTCAGCCGGTGCAGCCGCAGCCACAGCGCCTTCTTCGATGATCGCCAGGATCTGGTTGCTGGTGACCGTGCTGCCGGTGTCGAACTTGATTTCCTTCAGTACGCCGTCGACCGGCGAAGGAACTTCCAACACGACCTTGTCGGTTTCCAGGTCGACCAGATTCTCGTCGCGCTTGACCGCTTCGCCGGCCTTCTTGTGCCAGCTGGCGATGGTGGCGTCGGAAACGGATTCGGGCAGTACCGGAACTTTGACTTCGGTGGCCATTCGGGGAGCGTCCTAGGGTTTTCGTTCTTTGGGGAAGAGGAGTTATTCAGCGACTTGGTCGTTGAACGGGTTGAGCAGCGCATCGGCGATCAGCTTCTGCTGCTCGATGATGTGGTCGGCCATGTGGCCGGCGGCAGGCGAGGGCGAACGGGCACGGCCGGCGTAATGCAGACTCTGACCGCCGGCCAGGCAGAAGTTGAGGTGGTGGCGGATCTGGTACCACGCACCCTGGTTCTGCGGTTCTTCCTGGCACCACACCACATCGGTGGCGTTGGCATAGGCCTTCAATTCGGCCGCCAGCTGCGCGCGCGGGAACGGATACAGCTGCTCCACGCGCAGGATGGCGACATCGTCCTGGCCACGCTTGGTCTGGTCTTCGAGCAGGTCGTAATAGACCTTGCCCGAGCACAGCACCACACGCTTGACCTTGGCCGCGTCGGCCTTGGCGTCCGGGATCAGATGCTGGAACTGCCCGTCGGCCAGTTCTTCCAGGCTCGACACCGCCAGCTTGTGGCGCAGCAACGACTTGGGCGTCATCACCACCAGCGGCTTGCGGGTCGTCATGCGCATCTGGCGGCGGATCATGTGGAAGCACTGCGCCGGCGTGGTCGGCACGCAAACCAGCATGTTCTCCAGCGCACACAGCTGCAGGAAGCGCTCCAGACGAGCGGAGCTGTGTTCCGGGCCCTGGCCTTCGTAGCCATGCGGCAGGAACAGCGACAAGCCCGCGATGCGGCCCCACTTGGCTTCGCCGGCGGCGATGAACTGGTCGATCACCACCTGCGCGCCGTTGGCGAAGTCGCCAAACTGCGCTTCCCAGATGCATAGCGCATTCGGATCGGTGGTGGAGTAGCCGTATTCGAAGCCCATCACCGCTTCTTCGCTCAGCAACGAGTCGATGACAGTGGCGTCTTCCGGGTTCTGCACCAGCTGGCGCAGCGGCAGGTAGTAGTCGTCGGTCTTCTGGTCGTGCAGGATCGCGTGACGGTGGAAGAACGTGCCGCGGCCGGCGTCCTGGCCAACCAGGCGCAGCTTGTGGCCTTCGGCCAGCAAGGTGGCGTAGGCCAGGTTCTCGGCAAAGCCCCAGTCGCCGAGCTGATCGCCGGCGGCCATCTTGACGCGATCTTCGTAGATCTTCGCCACGCGGGCGTGCAGTTCGACGCCCTCGGGGATGGTGGTGATCAGCTTGGCCAGGCGGTCCAGCTGCTCGCGCTTGACGCGCGTGTCCACCGGATCTGCAGCCGTACCGACCAGGTACCTGGACCAATCGATGGCGAATTCGTCCGGCTTGCGCTTGGCCAGTTCGGTGGTGTACTCGCCCGAATCCAGCTTGTTGCGGTAGCCGTCCACCAGCGCCTTGGCCTCGTCGGCGTTCAGCACGCCTTCGCTTTCCAGCTTGGCGGCGTACAGCTCGCGGGTGGTCTTGTGCTTGCGGATGGTCTGGTACATCACCGGCTGGGTCGCTGCCGGTTCGTCGGCTTCGTTATGGCCCCAACGGCGGTAGCACACCAGGTCGATGACCACGTCCTTCTTGAACTGCTGGCGGAATTCGTAGGCCAGCTTGGACACGAACATCACCGCGTCCGGGTCGTCGCCGTTCACGTGGAAGACCGGCGCGCCGATCATCTTGGCCACGTCCGTGCAGTACAGCGTGGAGCGGGCGTCGTCGCGGGTGCTGGTGGTGAAGCCGATCTGGTTGTTGACGACGATGTGCACGGTGCCGCCGACCGCGAAACCGCGCGCCTGCGACATCTGGAACAGTTCCATCACCACGCCCTGGCCGGCGAATGCGGCATCGCCGTGGATCAGGATCGGCAACACGCTCTTGCGCTCGGCATCGCCGAAACGCTCCTGGCGCGAACGCACGCTGCCGACCACGACCGGGTCGACGATTTCCAGGTGCGAGGGATTGAAGGCCAGCGCCAGGTGCACCTGCTTGTCGGTGCCCACCGCGATATCGGCAGAGAAGCCCATGTGGTACTTGACGTCGCCGGTGTGCGCACGGTCGTCATGGGCATGCTCGAACTTGCCTTCGAATTCGTCGAACAGCTTGCGCGGGTTCTTGCCCAGCGTATTGACCAGCACGTTGAGGCGGCCGCGGTGGGCCATGCCGATCACGATGTCCTTGACCTGATCGTTGCCGGACTGGCGAATGATCTCGTCCATCATCGGGATCAGCGCATCGCCGCCTTCCAGCGAGAAACGCTTCTGGCCGACGTACTTGGTGTGCAGGTAGCGCTCCAGGCCCTCGGCAGCGGTGAGCCGCTCCAGGGTGCGCTTGCGACTGGCCGCATCGCCGGCAATCTTGCCGCCGGCGTCTTCCAGGCGCTTGTAAATCCACTGGCGCTGGTCGAACTCCTGGATGTGCATGAACTCGGCGCCGATGCTGCTGGCGTAGGTCGCCTTCAGGCGCGTCAGCAGATCCTTGAGCTTCATCCGCGGCTGGCCGCCGACACCGCCGGTGCTGAACTCGCTGTCCAGATCGGCCTGGGACAGGCTGTGGAACGGCAGGTCCAGGTCGGGCGGGTTGACCGGCGGGACCAGGCCCAGCGGGTCGAGCTGGGCGCCCAAGTGGCCACGGGCGCGGTAGGCGGTGATCAGACGGCCGACATTGCGCTCGCGCTCGTCACTGGCGCCTGCGCCGGTACCGGCGTTGGCAGCCTGCTTGGAGGCGGTGAGGATGTGGGCGATGGCCGCCGAGTGCGGCACATCGCCGGCACCGCGACCTTCGAAACCATCGAAGTAGCTCTTCCACTTCGGATCGACACTGTCCGGGGCGACGAGGTACTGCTCGTACAGATCCTCGATATAGGCGGCGTTGCCGCCGGCGAGTTGCGATGACTGCGCGAACTGCTTTAGGAGATTATCCACGATGGTAAGTCGGGTCTGCTGTGGGGATGATTGTGCGGAAGCGGCAGGGCGAGATGCCCTATCGGTCGGTCTCAAATCTCGAAAAATTATACCCCCTTGCGCTAGTGAGGGGGCGTCTGCAAGCTGACCGGCGGGGTAGACCAATTGCACGCGCGCCTACGTGCAAGGGGCGCTGCGGCGTCAGATGCCGAGCGCGCGCGGCTCGTTCCAAAGCGCGCTGCGCTCCCATATCTGCGCGAATTCGCGCTCCAGCTGGCGGCTGCGCGCTGCGCCCGACAGCCAGGTTTCGCCATCATCGAAGCGATGACCTGTTGGACGAAAGTAGTAGGCCTCGTCGCCGACAACATAGACCGATGCAAAACTTGCATCGACCGGGTCGCTGACCGCGCGGAACCGGAACACGCTGGGCAGGCGCTGTGCCAGGCGCAGCATCGCGCTGCTGCTGGCCGCGGCACTGGCGGTGTCTTGCACCAGGACATGTACACGCTTGTCGTGGCGGGCGGTGGCGAAACGACGCAGCGCGTCGAGCACCGCGGCGTTGTCGAACAGGGGCGGGTCCAGGGCGCGGGTGTAGATCAGCACCTGGCGGCGCGCGGCGCACAGCAACCCGGTGGTGGCGGCCAAGGCTGCGGTGAAGGAGTCCACTGCCATCGGGCCGTCGAGGCGACGGTGCACGACGGTACCGGGCGCATCGTAGGCCTGGCCAATGCGCTCGGGTGAGGAGAGGGAGCCAGCGTCGGGCAGAAAGCCCAGGCGCGCGAAGACCGCTTCCGCAGCTGGGCTGGGACATGCGCGCAGGCTATGCCAGCCGTGCTGCCGTGCCGCGTCGACTGCGGCAGCGAGCAGTTGGTCGGCCACGCCACGGCGGCGCCAGTTGGGCAGAACGCCGAGGCGGTCGAGGCGGCGATCGGCGGTGAGCCGCACCGAGGCGATCAGCTGGCCTTCGTCGCGTACGGCCAGATGCAGGCTGAGCGGATCCAATGCATCCCACTGGACACCGCCGGTGGCGCCAGCGGTGTCGGTGGCGCAGGCCAGCCGCAGCGCACGCAGCGCCGCGGCGTCGGCGGCCGGGTCCAGCGTGACGATCTGCGGTCTGGCGTACGCGGTCATGCAGGCTTGGTGGTGTCGTCGCTGTCGTCGGAATCGGTCTCGTCGGCGATCGCACTGTCGACGTCCTGCTCGGCTTCGGCATCGTCGCCGGGTTCGACATCGGCCTCCAGCGCCTCTGCCGGGGTGTCGGCAGCGTCGGCAACCTGTTCGACATCGGCGTCGGCATCGATGTCTTCGTCTGCCTCCGGCACGTCGTCCTCGGCATCGGCATCTTCGTCGTCGTGGTCGGCCGACACGCTCAGGGCATGCGCGTGGTCGTCCTCTGCGAGGTCGTCCTCGGCATCTTCGTGGGCGCGCTGGTAGTGGCCCTGTGCCAGCAGCTCCAGCACCACCTCGCGGCCACGCGGGGACAACTGCGCGTACAAAGTGCCGTCGATCTCTTCGGCCGCGGCCAGACGGGACGCATCCTTGGCCGACAGCGCAAACTCCAGGCCGCTGCAGAACAGCGTGGCGCCGCGTTTGGCGCGCCGCCAGGCCAGCCGCGACCACGGGTGGCGGTGCAGCAGCACGCCTTCTTCCAGCGCCTGCTCGACCGCTTCGCGCGGGATCGGCTCGGGCGCCGGCACCACGTCGCCGGAGGCGCGGTAGGTGGTCATGAAGCGGCCGAACCAGTCGCCTAGGCGGTCGGGGTCGTTCATGCGCAGCGCATTGAGCGCAGCGACCACGCGGTTCATCGCGGTGACGTCGATTTCGTAGGGGTCGGCCGGCACCTTGAGGTCTTCGTCGTGATAGCGCACGGCCTCGTCGGCATCGGCAATCAAGGTGTCCAGGTAATCGCCGATCAGCTCGGCCGAGGACGGTGCGCGGGTGCCGATGGAGAAGGTCAGGCAGGCGTCTTCGGCCACACCGTGGTGCGGGATCAGCGGCGGCAGGTAGAGCATGTCGCCCGGGCCCAGCACCCAATCGTGGGTGGGCTTGAACTCGCGTAGCAGCTTGAGCTCGACATCGTCGCGGAACGCCAGCGGCGTGGCCTTGCGGCCCTGGACGGTGCGCGCGTCGATCTGCCAGCGGCGGTGGCCCTGGCCCTGCAGCAGGAACACGTCGTAATGGTCGACATGCGCGCCCACCGAGCCGCCAGTGGCCGCGAAGCTGATCATGATGTCGTCGATACGCCAGCGCGGCAGGAAGCGGAAGTGCTCCAGCAGGGCACGCACGTCGGCGTCCCATTTGTCCACGTCCTGCACCAGCAAGGTCCAGTCATGGTCGGGCAGTCCGGGAAAATCGGTTTCCTGGAACGGGCCGGTGCGCACGTCCCAGCCGTCGGTGGTGCGGTCGTGGCTGATCAGGCGTGCCAGCACGCCGTCTTCGCAGGCCAGCCCGGCCAGGTCTTCCGGCTGCAGCGGCGAGGCGAAATCCGCGAACGCATTGCGGATCAACAGCGGGTGCTTGTGCCAGTAATTGCGCAGGAAACGCTCGACCGGCATGCCCAGCGGCTGTCCCGGACGGGCCTGGACTTCGATGGCAAGTGGGGTCGCTTTACGTACGGCCATTTGGGGTCCTTACACGATGTAGAAGAGAGTGCGGTGCGCGGCATCGGCCGGCGCCAATGGCCTATTGTCGACTGCCCGAGCCGGATGTGCACCTGTGCGGCGCGCAACGTGCCCGCTCCGGTTCGCCGCTGCAGGGCTGGCCGGCGTTTCCGATCGCTTCTTCGTGTTGATGGCCTTGCCAGCGGCATGGTGGCGCCTGCCGCGCACGCCGATCGTCGCGTGCGCGGGTAGCGCACCGGCGCGCATCACATCACTTTGTTGCCGCTGCCACGATCGTCCAGTGCGGGTTTGCTGGATGGGTTGACGGTGTTGTCGTTGCCCGAAAACCGCACCTGTTTCACGGCGCGCGCCAGCACCAGATTCTTGTTGCCCTGGATGTCCACGCGATCGACATCGGTCAGATTGAGCGTGTTGGCGTGACCGCTCACGCTGAGCTGACCGAGTTGCCTGTTGAGTACCGTGAAGTTGCTTCCCTCCAGCCGAATGTTGCGCGCGGTGTCCAGATTCATCGCGCCACGCGAGGCGGTGATGGTGACCGTGCCGCACTCGCCGTGCAGGACCCATTTGCTGTCATCGCGGGTCAGCCGCACATCTTTGCCGGCACAGTCTGCGCCGCTGGCCGGATCGGTCAGTGTGGACGAGACCGACGACAGCGCCTGCGCAGCGGGGCCGTCGCCGCCGCATCCGCTCAGTGCAAGGACGCTTGCCAGCGTCAACAGGGACAGTGCCGTGTGGGTGACGCGCATCGCCGGTCTCCTGAAAAGTAAGGCCGGCACGATAGCAGTCCGGTCAGGTCACCCATGTGCAGGCCCTCGCCGGCCATCCAGTCCTCTAAGGCCGTGCGACGCATCCGACGCGAGGCGTCGTCATCACGGGCCTTGATCGTGCGTCATCGGCATGCGGTGATGCCGATGAAGCCTCGCCGATGAGGCCGATGACGTGGCCCGCTTCGCAAGCTCCCACCGGGCTTGCGGTTCGGTCAGCTCAGATCGCGCGCGCCAGCTGCTCGGCCAGTCCGGTGTAGGCGCCCGGGGTGAGCGCGCGCAGGCGCTGCTTGTCTTCTTCAGGCAGTTGCAGATTTTCCACGAAGGCCTGCATCGAGGCGGCGGTGATGCCCTGGCCGCGGGTCAGCGCCTTGAGTTGCTCGTAGGGATTCGGCAGGCCGTGGCGGCGCATGACCGTCTGCACGGCTTCGGCCAGCACTTCCCAGGCCGCATCCAGGTCGGCATCCAGGCGCTCGGGGTTGACGGTGAGCTTGCCCAGGCCCTTGGCCAGCGAATCCAGCGCGACCTGGGTATGGCCGAACGCGGTGCCGAGTGCGCGCAGCACGGTGGAATCGGTGAGGTCGCGCTGCCAGCGGCTGATCGGCAACTTGGCGGAGAAGTGTTCGAACAGCGCGTTGGCGATGCCGAAATTGCCCTCGGCATTTTCGAAGTCGATGGGGTTGACCTTATGCGGCATGGTCGAGGAGCCAACTTCGCCCTCTTTCAGCTTCTGCTTGAAATAGCCAAGCGAGATATAGCCCCAGATGTCGCGCGCCAGGTCGATCAGGATGGTGTTGGCGCGGCGGCTGGCATCGCCGATTTCGGCCACATTGTCGTGCGGCTCGATCTGGGTGGTGTAGGGGTTGAACACCAGGCCCAGGCTTTCCACAAAACGCTGTGCGAACGCCGACCAGTCCAGGTCCGGGTACGACACCAAGTGCGCGTTGTAGTTACCGACCGCGCCGTTGATCTTGCCGGTCAGTTCGACCGCGGCGATCTGCTTGCGCTGGCGCTCCAGGCGCGCGACCACGTTGGCGATTTCCTTGCCCAGCGTGGTGGGCGAGGCGGTCTGGCCATGGGTGCGCGAGAGCATCGGCTGGGAAGCCTGAGCGTGGGCGAGGGTGCTCAGCGCTGCGGTAATACCATCCAGGCTGGGCAGCAACACCTGACGGCGGGCCTGCTCCAGCATCAGTCCGTAGCTCAGGTTGTTGATGTCTTCGCTGGTGCAGGCAAAGTGCACAAATTCCAGTGCCGGGCCGAGCTCGGCGTCGTCCTTGAGCTGCTCCTTGATGAAGTACTCCACCGCCTTGACGTCATGGTTGGTGGTGCGCTCGATTTCCTTGACCCGCGCGGCATGGGCCACGCTGAAATCGTCGGCCAGGACGCGCAGCCGCTGCGTGGCAGCCGGCGAGAACGGCGCCAGTTCGGCGATGCCCGGCTCGGCGGCCAGTGCCAGCAGCCATTCGATTTCGACCTTGATTCGCGCCTTGATCAGGCCGTATTCGGAGAAGATCGGGCGCAGCGCATCCACCTTGGAGGCGTAGCGGCCGTCGAGCGGGGACAGGGCGAGCAGAGCGGAATCCGACATGGGCAAGGGGGGCGGCGGTGAAGGTGGGGCCAGCATTCTACGCCGCCGGCGCTGTGGGCAGGCCCGGTGCCCTGCAAAACGGGTCCCCAAGCCCACGGCAGAGAGGCTGAATGGCGGGCTACCTGCGCGGCCGAGGGAGCCCGACATGGCGCGACCTGCACTTTATGGTAGAGCTCCCTGCGCTGTTCCGGCTGCCATGCGCCCGATCTTCGCTCGCCTCGCCTTTGCGATCTTTACCGCCGCGCTGCCTGCCGCCGCACAGGAGGCCGACTTCGCCGCGCAGGCGGCGGCGCTGTATCGCACCCCGCCCGCGATCGCCAGCTGCCGCGCCGGAGACCTGCAGCCGGCGCAGCGGCAACGCGTGCTGGCGCTGATCAACGACATCCGTCGGCTGCACGGGCTCGACGCGGTCGACGACGACCCGGCGGCCGAGCCCGAAGCCACCCAGGCGGCCTTGGTGATTGCCGCCAACGGCCGCCTCAGCCATACGCCGACGCCGGACTGGCGCTGCTATTCCGACACCGCAGCCAAGGGCGCGCGCCGCAGCCTGATCTATGGCGGAGTCAGCTCGCCGCTGCTGCGTTTCTCCAGCGCCGAACAGATCGTGATCGAGTGGCTGACCGACGCCAACAATGTCAGCGCCGGTGGCTTGGGGCACCGGCGCTGGCTGCTGGATCCGTTTCTGCAACGCGTCGCCTTCGGCATGGTGGCCGGTCGCGACGGCGCCGCGTTCAGTAGCGGTGCCGCGCTGCGCTTCGTTCCGGCGGTCGGCGTCGCGGCGCGGACGCGTGAGGATTTCATCGCCTGGCCGATCGGCGAGTACCCGGGCCGCTACTACGTCGACGATGCGCTGTTGTCGTTCACCGCATTGCCGGACCGCAAGCGCAAGTTCGCCAATCGCGATGTCGACTATGCCGATGCGCAGGTGCAGATCCGCGAGCGCGATGGACGCCAGCTGCAGGTACGCAACCTGAGCGACGACCACGAAGGTTTCGGGGTGCCCAACAGCCTGCAGTTCCGGGTGCCGCGCCTGCAGCCGGGTGTGATGTACGACGTGACCATCCGCGGGGTGCGGTTCGGCGGGCAGTCGCGCGATTACCGTTATTGGTTTCGCATCGGCCCATCGCCTCGCGCGTCCGCCGACTGAATCGACGGCATCAACTGGCCGCGTCGACGGCTTCGCCCACCGGGCGCACCGTGACTGCCTGGATGCGGTGGCCTGCCATGCGCCGCACGGTCAGCAGGTGGCCATCCAGCTCCAGTGTTTCGCCTTCCTCGGGCAAGCGCTGCAGCTGATGCAGGATCAGCCCGCCGACCGAATTGACGTGGTCCGGCGCGCTCAGGTCCTGACCGAGCAGGCGTTCCAGGCGGAAGATCGAGGTGCTGCCGGCGATCAGCAACGAGCCGTCCTGGCCACGGATCGGGGCATCGCGCACCACGTGACGGTGCTCGTCCTCGATGTCGCCAACCACCACTTCCAGCAGGTCTTCCAGGGTGAAAAAGCCCAGGATGCGGCCTTCTTCTTCCACGCATAGTGCCAGATGGGTAGTGCCGGTGCGGAATTGCTCCAGCGCGTTGGGAATCGGCGTTTCCAGGGTCAGCACGGTGGGAGGACGCAGCAGCGGGTGCAGATCGTCCAGGTTTTGGCCGCGTGCCATCGCCACCAGCAAATCCTTGGTGTGCAGGATGCCCAGCACCTGTTCGCCATTGGCATCGAACCAGGGGTAGCGGCTGTAGCGCGACTCACTGAATTCGGCCAGCACCGCCTCCAGGGTCATGCCTTCGCGCAGGCTGCGCATGTGCTCGCGCGGGCGCATCAAATCGCCGGCGACCAGATCCGGCAATTCCAACGCGTGGCTCATCAAGGCCAGCCCCTGGTCGGGCGCAGCGGCGTTCGGGTCCTGGCGGCCGACGATCAGCATCAGTTCCTCGCGTGAGTAACGATGCGAGTGATGTTCCACCTCGCCCCAGCCGAGCAGGCGCAGAAAGCGATTGGCGCTGGTATTGAGTACCCAGATGGCCAGGTACATCAGCCAGTAGAAAACGTACAGCGGCGCAGCGGTCCACAACGACATGCGTTCCGGGCGGCGGATCGCCATGGTCTTGGGCGCCAGTTCGCCCAGCACGATATGCAGGAACGAAATCAGGCTGAAGGCAATCGCCAGCGCAGTGAATTGTGCCGCTTCCGGCGACAGGCCCAGCGTAGCGAACAGCGGTTGCAGCAGATGTGTAAAAGCCGGCTCGCCGACCCAGCCCAACCCGAGCGAAGCCAGCGTGATACCGAGCTGGCAGGCCGACAGATACGCATCCAGATGCGCGTGTACACCGAGCAACAAGCGCCCGCGCCAGCCGTTGGTTTGCGCCAGGCCCACCGCTTGGGTGTGCCGCAGCTTGACCAGCGCGAACTCGGCGGCGACAAAAAATCCATTCAACAGCACCAGCAGCAATGCCACCAACAGCAGCAGGACGTCACCCAACATGGCCGCCTCCATGCGCTGCAGGAGTGGTCCATCCGCGTGCCACCGCATGTGCAGCCGCGATGTGTAGTGTTGCGGCAACCGATGCGGAACGTGCGTTTCTACAGTCAGGCTCGTCGCCCATGGCGGCTTGGTATCTCGTCATGATCAGCAGGCAGTCTAGCCGACAGCGTGCGACGACATCGTCGCAACGCGGCGTGCGAGTATCGTAGACAGTCTCGCCAGCGTGGGTACGCCCGCCGCCAGCCATCCATCACCACAAATCAGCAATGTGCGGAGAGTGCAGATGAGCGAACGTTTCAGGACCGAACACGACAGCATGGGCGAACTGCAGGTGCCCGCCGATGCGTTGTGGGGCGCGCAGACCCAGCGCGCGGTGCAGAATTTCCCGGTGTCCGGGCAGCCGATGCCGCGTGGTTTCATTCGCGCGCTGGGCTTGATCAAGGCCGCGGCAGCCGGCGTCAACGCCGAGCTTGGATTGCTGCCGAAGTCGATCGGCAAGACCGTGCAGGCCGCTGCGTTGCAAGTGGCCGAGGGTAGCTTCGATGCGCAGTTTCCCATCGATGTTTACCAGACCGGTTCGGGCACTTCGTCCAACATGAATGCCAATGAGGTGATTGCCACCCAGGCCACGCGTGCCGGCAAGGATGCGGTGCATCCCAACGACCACGTCAATCTGGGCCAGAGTTCCAACGATGTGGTGCCCACCGCCATTCGCGTGTCGGCATTGCTGGCTGTGCAGGAACATCTGCAACCGGCGCTCAAGCATCTGCGCAAGACCATCGACAAGCGCGCCAAATCGCTGGACAAGATCGTCAAGACCGGTCGCACGCATTTGATGGATGCGATGCCGCTCACCTTTGGTCAGGAGTTCGGCGCGTGGTCGGCGCAGCTGAGTTCGGCGCAGGAGCGTATCGACGACGCGCTCAAACGCTTGCGACGCTTGCCGCTGGGCGGCACGGCGATCGGGACCGGCATCAATGCCGACCCGCGCTTCGGTGGCAAGGTCGCCAAGGCCTTGTCCACCCTGAGCGGAGCCAGGTTCGAGAGCGCGGAAAACAAGTTCGAAGGACTCGCCGCGCAGGACGATGCGGTGGAGTTGTCTGGCCAACTCAATGCGCTGGCGGTGGCACTGATCAAGATCGCAAACGACTTGCGCTGGATGAATGCCGGCCCGTTGGCGGGCCTGGGTGAAATCGAACTGCCGGCGCTGCAGCCTGGCAGCTCGATCATGCCAGGCAAGGTCAATCCGGTGATCCCCGAAGCCACCGTGATGGCGTGCGCGCAGGTGATCGGCCACCACACTGCCATCACCATCGCCGGGCAAACCGGCAACTTCCAGTTGAACGTGACGTTGCCGCTGATCGCCTACAACCTGCTGGATTCGATCACCTTGCTGGGCAACGTTTCGCGTCTGTTGGCCGACACCGCCATTGCCGGTCTGAAGGTGCGTCAGGAGCGCGTCCGCGAGGCGCTGGACCGCAACCCCATCTTGGTGACGGCACTGAACCCGATCATCGGTTACGAAAAGGCCGCGGCGATCGCCAAGCGTGCCTACAAGGAGCAGCGGCCGGTACTGGATGTGGCCAAGGAAGACAGCGGGCTCGGCGAAACGGAACTGCGGCGATTGCTCGACCCGACGGCATTGACGCGTGGCGGTATCCATGCCGGCGGCGGTAGCGGGGGCTGATCATTGCAGTGCATATGCAGGAGCGCGCTGGTGCATTATCGATAACGCCCTGTCGCGCGCAGGCGCGCTGCTGCCGGTCTTGCTGCTTTGTCGTCGCTTGTCCAAGGCGGCTAAGCGTCAATGCCGCTCGGCCTGCACATTGCCGAAGCTCTCCCGATACGGCTGCAGCGACGGAATTTCATCCAGCAGTTCACCACTGAGCGTCTGGATCTGCGGCGTGGCGGTCAGCTTGATCGACTTGTATTCCGGATCCGGGCCGGCCTCGTTGACCGCCTGCTGACGCAACATCTGCAGGTGGCCGAACAGCAGCTGCAGCTTGGCGCGTGTCGGCTCTTTCTGCGGTAGCGCGATGTCGTCGATCTTGAGCGTGCCATCGGGGGTGATTTCGGCATTGGCAGCCGGCGGGCGGCGGATCATCACCGACTGCGTGGTGACCGCAACGCGCGGCTTGCCGCGTTCGGCGCGGCGAGACGATTGGTCGCCACAGGCAGCAAGCGTGCACAGCAGAAGCGCCATGCAGAGCATCACGAACTTGTTCATGGGGTCGATGGAGTGAGGGGAGCGCATTAGTGTAATCCCGCTCCGGTCTGCGGATCGGCAACGCGGCGGTCCTGTGCCTGCCAAAATGTCGCAGGGCATCGTTCTGTTTGGCCGCCGTGCACGCATCGTCGGCTGGGAGCGCTTTCCGGCCGGCCAATCAGCAGCGGCGCGCGCCATGCGAACAGCTGTGCAGTCGGTGCGATACGCAGTTGCTGAGCGGTGCTGATGGAAGCGCTGCCACCTCCCCCGCGAATAGTCGTCAACCAGGCGTGGGGCGCACAGGCGCCGCAGTGCACGAGCTGCACATGCCGCGCCGCGCACCGACGACGCCCGCTTGTCGGTGGGCGAAGTCGGTTTGTCGGCCGCTCTACTTGCGGCAATCGTCGATGTCGTGCTGGGTCAGGGTCGAGTACGGCGCAAACGCCGGCACCAGGTGCGCGGCTGCATCCTGCGCGGTGCGCAGCGTGGCCAGCTGGTCGCAGATCTGCAGGGCCTTGTTCTTGAAGGTGTCCGCCTCGGCCTCGATCTTGTCGCCGATCTGATCGGAATTGCCGATGAGCACGCCCTTGATCGCTTCGCCGGCCGCATGTGCCCCGAACGCCGCGCCCTGGGTGCCAATGTCGATGCCCTTCTTGGCCACGCCTTGCACCTGCGTGTAGTAACTCCGCATCGCCTGACGTTGCGCCTCGTTCAAGTCCACCGGCTTGCCGTCGATGCTGAGCGCGCCATCGACGCTGATGGTGGCGGCCGGCAAGCCATCGCGCTTGAGCGTCAGGCTCTTGCCGGTAAAGGTCACGCCGGCACCATTGGCCTGGCCGGAGACGTTGACGGTCGGTTCGGACTTGCCGCAACCCGCCAGCAAGACGCTCGTCACTAATGCCGAAACAAGCAGTTTCATCAGCAATTCCCCCACATCCTGAAAGAAGTCGTCGTCATTTGTCTGCCGGCACCCGCGTGCTGCCGGAGACCTCGCTCACATCGATATCGCCGCTGCCTTTGTGCGCCACGCTCAGATCGCCACGCACCTTGCGGACATTCAACGCGCCGGAAGCGACCGACTCCACGTTGACATTGCCTTGCACATCGCGGATATCGACATCGCCCGAGCCGATCGTGCCGATCCTGATGTTGCCTGCGACGCCGTGCAGCTTGACCTCGCCGGACTGCACTTTCGCCACCTCTGCAGCGCCGTGCACCTCGCGCGCCTTGAGGTCGCCCGAGCCCACTGCCAGCACGCGCAGAGCGCCCAGATCTTCCAGCTCGACATCGCCGGAGCCCACCTTGGCAGTCACGCGGCCCTTGGTGCGATGAATCGTCATGTCGCCGGAACCCACATCGGCGCTCACCGCGGCGGCCCCGTTGATCTGCGCATCGCCGGATCCCACGTCGAATTGCACCAGCACCGTGTTGGGCACGCTGCCGCGCAGATCCAGGTAGGAGTAGCTGTTGCCGAAGGAAAACCGGCGGTCATCGTTCAAGGTCACCACCAGCTTTTCGCCGACGCGCTTCTGGGTCACGGTCAGGCTCTTGAGCAACTCGGCCCTGGCAGCACAGGCGCGCCCGCCCAGTTTTCCGCCGCCGCTGGGCGAGGCGTCCAGATGCAGGTCGTTGGAAGCGACCTCGAACAGGACCGACTTCACGCCGGTCAGCTGCAGGTCCAGGCTGCGCGGTTCGGAGAATTTGCACTGCTCCTCTGCCGCTGCAACACCGGGCAATGCGAGCAGGATGGCCAGGCTCAGGGTCAGGCGCATGGGATGTCCCTCAGGCTTCGGAGCGCCGACGGCGCAGATAGATGGAGGCGGCGATCAACGCAACGCCGATGGCTGCGCCGATCCAGATGTCAGGGCTGCCATACACACGTGTGCTATCGGTGTGCTGCAATGCCCACTGCACCAGATCGCTGGGGTTCTGGATCATGCTGCTGTCCAGATTGCCGCTGACGGCAAGCGGCGACCAGGTGCCGGGCAGGGCGCTGAGCAGGCCGCGATAGCCGACGATGTACCAGATCCAGCCGATCGGCAGCGACACGCCTGGCATCGCCGAGAGAATGCTTAGCATCACGCAGGCCAGCAGCGGAAACAGCACCGCCCACAGGAACGGCTTGCTGTTGGCCCAGGCCGAGCAGAACATCAGCCAGCCCACGGTCGGCAGCGCCCACAACAGGCTCATCGGAACGGTCTTCAGCAACAGCCACAGCAGCGAAAACGGGTGCGAATGGGTCGCCAGCGCCCAGGGGCTGGGCACACCTGCAATCAAGGCGCCAACGATGGCGATCAACCACAGCGCCATGCCGACCGCCGCACCGATCGCGATGGAAATCAGCGGCGCCAGCAGCAACGCCCAGGCGGCCTTGGACAACACCGTCTGCACGTCCGACACCGGCAACGATTTCCAGAACAGCACGCTGCGGTCGCGGCGGTCGTCGTACAGGCTGCCGAGCGCATAGAAAAACACCACAAACGCCAGGACCACCGAGGCGATGCCGATGCCGCCCAGCAGCAGGCCGTCGCCGACCTGGCCCAGCGTGCGGGTGTATTCGGCCAGGTCGTCCATGGCGATGCTGTCGCCGACCATGTTGCGGCGCGCACTGATCGCACCGATCACCGCGCCCAGCAGCGCGAAGAACACCGCAATGCCGCCGGTGATGAACTGCGCCCACACGAAGCCGCCACGGTGCTCCCAATATTCGCGTTTGAGCAGCCAGGCGAAGGTGCGTGCGGGTGACGCTTGGTTGGTCAATGCATTCATGCGTAGGTCCCCTTCATGACCGCAACGAACAGGTCGGCTAGGCCGGGATTGCGGGTTTCGCCAAAACGGGCGAGCTGCTCTTTCGGCGCGCCATCGAACAACATCACGGTCTTGCCGAACGGCAGGCCGCGCTCGTCGATCGGTTTCAGGGCGCGCGCTGCATCCAGCTGGTCGGCACCGACCAGGACTTCGGTGTAGCGCTCGGAGACGCTTTCCATATCGGCGGTGAGCACGATGCGGCCGTCGCGGATGAACATCACATCGGTGAGGATGTGTTCGATCTCCTCGACCTGGTGGGTGGTGACGATGATGGTCTTCTGCTCGTCGAAGTAATCCTCCAGCAGGCGCTGGTAGAACTGCTTGCGGTAGAGGATGTCCAGGCCCAGGGTCGGTTCGTCCAGCACCAGGATGCGTGCGTCGATGGTCATCACCAGCGCCAGATGCAGCTGCACGATCATGCCCTTGGACAACTCGCGCACCCGCGATTTGCGGTTGAGCTGGGTATTGGCCAGGAAGCGCTCGCACTTGGCGCGATCGAAACGCGGATGCACGCCGGCGACGAAATCGATCGCTTCGCCGACCCGCAGCCAGCGTGGCAGCACCGCCACATCGGCAATGAAGCAGACCTCGTTCATCAGCGCGTTGCGCTGCGTGCGCGGATCCATGCCCAACACCTGCAACTCGCCGGCGAAATCGGTCAGGCCCAGCACCGCCTTGAGCGCAGTGGTCTTGCCGGCGCCGTTGGGGCCGATCAGTCCAATAATGCGGCCAGCGGCGATGGTGAAGCTGGTGTTGTCCAGCGCGAGCCGATGCTTGTAGGCCTTGCGCAGGCCACGTGCATCGACCACATGGTCGGAGGAGACGGCGGTCATGGTGTTTTTCCCTGTGGCAACAGATCGTCGATGGACAGTCCCAGGCGCTGGATCCTTTCCAGCACGGCGGGCCATTCTTCATTCAAGAAACGCTCGCGTTCGCTGCCTCGCAGCTTCTGTGCGGCTTCCGGGGTCATGAACATGCCCAGGCCGCGGCGTTTCTCCACCAGGTTCTCGTCGGCCAGTTCCTGATACGCACGCGAGACGGTGATGGGGTTGAGTTGGTAATCGGCCGCCACCTGGCGCACCGAGGGCAGGGCGTCGCCGGGCTTAAGAATTCCATCGAGCATCATGGCAATCACCCGTTCCTTGAGTTGGCGGTAGATGGGAGCGCCGTCGCTCCACTGAATATCGTTCATGATCAGCTCCGTGGGCGCAGGGCCTGCGCGAAGGAGAAATAGGGCATCGACAGCGAAGCGCGCACATGCCGGCCAGGCCGGGAACGCGCTTCGGGGGGAGTTGTCGCGTTTTCCGTAACCGCCTCCGACACGCCATAATCGGCGCCGGACTCCGTCACCTGACTGGAAGCGGCTCCCAGGCAACCAATGGCAAACAGGGTGCTGCCGAACAGCAACAGCGGAACTGGTCGCGTGAAGCGTGTGCTGTTCATGCTTTCCCCTGCGTTGGATGACTGGTGTTGTATTTAACTATAACACCGACACGCAGGTAGTCAACTGTTTGTCATCCCCAACTGATGGCACCCCTTTATCGGTGCGCCGCCTCAACTCTCGAAGGGCATTGCTCATGTTGCTCAATCGTCTGCTAGCTCTTGTATTGACTGGCTTCTTTGCAACGTCCGCGTTCGCTGCCGGCACCCCGGTACTGGATGTGGAGTACCGGCCGCTGGCCGGCAAGACGCCGATCAACCTGAACCGTACCTACGGCGGCAAGGTTGTCATGGTGGTCAACACCGCCAGCAAGTGCGGCTTCACCCCACAGTACGAAGGTCTGGAAGCGCTCAACCAGCGCTTCGGCAGCCGCGGCTTCACCGTGCTGGGCTTTCCGTCCAACGATTTCCAGGGACAGGAACCGGGATCTGAGAAGCAGATCCAGGAATTCTGCACGCTGACCTATGGCGTGAAGTTCCCGATGTTCGAAAAGGTCCATGTGCTGGGTGCGCAGGCAACGCCGCTGTATCAGCGCCTGACCCAGGCCACTGGCGTGGCGCCGGGCTGGAACTTCCACAAGTATCTGATCGGTCGCGATGGCCGGGTGGTTGCGCAGTTCCCCAGCAAGATCAAACCGGACGATCCGAGCGTGCTGGCAGCAATCGAACGCGAGCTCAAGGCGCCGGCGCGCTGAGCGCAGCGCTCGCATCGCCGCGCGCGCGTGCGACAATGCGCATTCAGCGCCATCGGTGGCGTGTCTTTTCACTTTTGGGAAGTGCATCGAATGAAGATGGGAAAGCGCGGCGCGGCGGCGTCGTTACTGATGGTGGCAATGGCGGCGTCGATGCCGGCGATGTCGCAGCAACCGGCCGCAGCGGCCACCAAGGAGAAGCCAGCTTTGAATGCATCGTCTGATAAGAGCACGCGCGATAACGTCAGCTACGCCATCGGTATGGACGTGGCACGTTCGTTCGAGCCGATTGCTCAGGACATCGATGTGAACGCGATGCAACGCGCCATCGAAAATGCGTTCAAGGGCGGCAAGCCGCTGTTGTCGGATGAGCAGACCCAGGCCACCGATACTGCGTTGCGTACCGCGCTCGCTGCCCGCAACGGCCAGCAGGTGCCAGGCATGGCGCCGGGCGCCGTGCCGGCTGCGCCGTCCAAGGAAAATGTCGGCCTGATGCTTGGCGATCGTGCGGTTGGTCCGTCGCTGGCCGGCATCAAGGATGAGATCGATCTGTCGATCCTGATCGAAGCGGTGCGTACCGTGTTCGCCAAGGGCACCACGCGTCTGACCCAGCAGGAGGCCGCAGCCACCATGCAGGCATTCGCCTCTGCCAAGCAGGGCGCCGCCGCTGCTAATAATCGTCAGCAGGGCAATGAATTCCTTGCCAAGAACAAGACCGAGAAGGGCGTGATCACCACCGCGTCCGGCCTGCAGTACATGGTGTTGCGCCAGGGGAGCGGCGAGCGCCCGATGCGGACCAGCAAGGTGCGTGTGAACTACGAAGGCAAGCTGCTCAACGGACAGGTCTTCGACAGTTCCTACCAGCGCGGCCAGCCGGCGGAGTTCGGTCTGGATCAAGTCATTCCCGGTTGGACCGAGGGCGTCGCGTTGATGCCGGTCGGTTCGAAATACCGTTTCTGGATTCCATCCAACTTGGCCTATGGCCCGAACGGCACGCAAGGAGGGCCGATCGGACCTGACGCAACGTTGACGTTCGATGTCGAACTGATGGGTATCCTTCCCTGATCTTCCGCAGCAGGCAGTTCATTCCATGCGCGTTGCGATCTTCGGCACCGGCTACGTGGGTCTTGTGACCGGTGCCTGCCTGGCGGAAGTGGGGCACCAGGTCGTCTGCGTGGACATCGATCAAGCCAAGCTTGATGCCCTCAATCGCGGGCTGATTCCAATCTACGAGCCCGGCCTGGAGCCGATGGTGAAGGCCAACCATGCCGCCGGCAGGTTGCGCTTCACCAGCGATGCGGCTGCCGCGATCGCGCATGGCGAGATCACCTTCATTGCCGTAGGCACGCCGGCCGACCAGGACGGGAGTGCCGACCTGCAATACGTGCTGGCAGTTGCGCGCACGGTGGGCCGGCATATCGACGGCCCGGCGATCGTGGTCAACAAGTCAACGGTGCCGGTCGGCACGGCCGATCGCGTGCGCGCGGCGATCCAGGAAGAACTGGCCGCGCGCGGAGTGGCGCACGACGTCGATGTCGTCTCCAATCCCGAATTCCTCAAGGAAGGCGGCGCGGTGGCCGACTGCATGCGCCCGGACCGCATCGTGATCGGCGCCAAGAAGCCGGCGGCCATTGCGCGCATGCGTCGCCTGTACGCACCGTTCAATCGCAACCGCGATCGCATCGTCGAAATGGACGTGCGTTCGGCCGAACTGACCAAGTACGCGGCCAACGCGATGCTGGCGACCAAGATCAGTTTCATGAACGAGATCGCCAATATTGCCGAGCGTGTCGGTGCCGACGTCGAACATGTGCGTAACGGCATCGGCTCTGATCCGCGTATTGGCTGGCACTTCATCTATCCCGGCGCCGGTTACGGCGGCTCGTGCTTCCCGAAGGACGTGCAGGCATTGGCCAAGACGGCCGAGCAGTACGGCATGCAGCCGACCCTGCTCAACGCAGTGGAAAGCGTCAATCACGCGCAGAAGGGCCATCTGTTCGAACTGGTGCAGCGGCATTACGGTACCGAGGGCACCGGCAGTGTGGCCGGCAAGACCTTCGCGGTGTGGGGTCTGGCGTTCAAGCCCAATACCGACGACATGCGCGCTGCGTCCAGCCGTCGCTTGATGGAACAGTTGTGGGAAGCCGGTGCCACCGTGCGCGCCTACGACCCTGAAGCCACTCGCGAAGCCAGGCGCATCTTCGGCGAGCGCGACGATCTGACCTTCTGCGACGATGCCTTTTCTGCACTGGAAGGTGCCGACGCACTGGTCGTGGTCACCGAGTGGAAGCAGTTCCGAAGCCCGGACTTCGGCAAGATCAAGCAGGCCTTGAAGGACGATGTCGTCTTCGACGGCCGCAACCTTTACGATCCGCAAGAGATCGAAGCCGCAGGTCTGGCGTACTACGCCATTGGACGAGGCCGTTCGCTGTATGCATGAGCAACTCCCGCTGCAAGACCGCGCGCTGGAAGCGCGGTTGATCGAATTGGAAACGCGCCTCTCCTTCCAGGAGCAGGCGCTCAACGAACTGAGTGAAGCACTTGCGGACGCCCGTTTGACGGGCGCACGCAATGCCGAATTGATCCGCCACCTGCTCGAGGATCTGGGCAAGGTGCGCTCCACATTGTTTGCCGATGCAGCGGACGAACCGCCGCCTCCGCACTACTGATTGCAGATTGCCACCGCCATGAGCGATACCTTACGTGACCAATTGCTTGGGTTGGGCTTCAAGTCCGCGCCCAAGCCCGAACGCAAACCCGATGCACGGCCCGCAGCGCGTGCACATGGCAATGGTGGCAAGCCAGCACCCGGGGGCAATCGGCCGGGCGAGGGCAGGGGGCCGCAGCGTCCGCATGCCGCTGCGGCGACCGATGGCCATGGCGAGCGCAGAACCGCTGGCAGGCCCGAGCGTCGTCATGACGGCAAGCCCGGTGCAGCGCCGCGTCCGCAGCATCCCGCTGCAGACCGCCGTGGCCCCAGGCCGGCGCGCACGCGCGAAGATATCGATCTGGCCAAGGCCTATGCGATCCGTGCGCAGCGCGAGAAGGACGAGCGCATCGAAGCCGAGCGAGTGAAGCAGGAAGAAGCACGCCTGCGTCGCGAAGCCAAGGCCAGGCTCGAAGCGCTGGTGAAGGACAAGGGCTTGAATGATGCCGCTGCGGATATCGCCCGGCACTTTCCGTATGGCGGCAAGATCAAGCGCATTTACGTCAACGCCGATCAGCTCAAGGCGCTCAACGCCGGCGAGCTGGGCGTGCTGCAACTCAACGGACGCTATCTGCTGGTGACTGCCGAGCTACTCGCCGAAGCCGAAGCGGTGTTCGCCCCATCGGTGGCATTGAAAGTGGACCCGAACGCACCAGCGGGCGAGGACCCGTACGCTGATCCGAAATATCAGGTGCCCGACGATCTGGTCTGGTAAGACGCGCGCTGCGTGTTGTGTGTTGTATAGGGGCGCCTGCGGGTGCCCTTTTTAGGCATTTATCCGCAGGCAGCAGCGCGCAGTCTCCGCGTAAGCCAGAGGGCGGCCATGGGATTGTCGGGCGTAGAACGCATGCTGGTTGTCTGATCATGGTGCTGCACCGCCAGCGGGGCTCACCCTGACCGCTAACCCGGCAGACAACGAACTGAGCGCCGCTATACAAGCCGGTCACAGGCGGCGCGGCACCATGCGCGCCGTTACGTATCGATGCAGGCCGGCGCCTTTCGCCGTGGTCTCGTCCCTGCGCGGTTGCTCTGTCCTGCCAATGGTGCTGCATATGTCCCTGTCGTCGAAATCCTTGAAATCCAACGCCGTGGCGGCCGTCGTCTCTCGTGCGCCTATTCGCGTGCCGGTGCGGGCGCTGCGCCGAACCTCGTCAGCTGCGGTGGTGCTCGCGCTGTGCGTCGCTAGCGGCCATACCGCCGCGCAGGCAGACGATGCGCCAGCGTTCGACCGGCCGGGCATTCCGTTCGCTGCGGAGGCGTTGCAGCCAGGTGCGTTTGCGTGGGAACAGGGCTTGCCGGACGCGAGTACCGATCGCAGCGGCGGGCAGCGCACGACCCAATACACTGCCGACACGCTGCTGCGTCTGGGGTTGTTCCGGAATGTCGAGCTGCAACTCGGGAGTGACAGTTACAACTGGCAGCATGGCGGTGGCGCGCGGGTGCGTGGCGGTGGCGACAGCAGTGTCGGGTTGAAGGTGGCCTTGCCATCGCGTTCGGAGAGCTTTCATTGGGCTGCGTTGGGCACTTACAGCATTCCGACCGGCAGCCCGGCCTTCAGCGACGGCTACTCGCGCGAACTCGGTGTGACTGCATCCTGGGATCTGGCGCAGCAGCGCGCCATCGCGTTATACGTCAATTACGCGCGCGACGACGACGGGCACACCTGGACGTTCTCTCCCAATTACACGTTTTTCTCCGGCGACGATTTCAGCAGCTATGTGGAAGCGGGCTTGGACACCGGCAGCGAGCATGCGCGCGTGGCTGGCGCGGGTGGCGCCTGGCAGCTGCCGCATGCGATGCAGCTGGATGTGTCGGTGTTGCGCGGACTGACCTCGGAAAGCCCGGACTGGCAGGGCGGCATCGGACTGTCGATCGCGTTTGAGTGAGTGGCGCGAACCGCCGCTGCTGGGTCACTGGCCAATCGGCGCGGTGCCTTGGGCCTCTCAGCCTGGTGCCAGCTGAGCTATGTTGCACTGCCGCATGCATTGGCTGCGCGGAAAAGGCCTAATTGGATCGATCCAATTAGATGCCACTGCATGCGTCTTTCTTCCATCGCAAGGCTTTCCACGTGACGCCAGCCAAGCCGACATCCGAGATGACGGCGGACGACGCTACGCCGGGCGCGGGGCGCGGGGCGGTGACGTTACGCGATATCGCCGGCGCCATCGGTGTCTCGCGCGCAACGGTGTCGCTGGTGTTGCGCGGTAGCCCGCTCGTGCATGCGAGCACGCGCGCGCGCGTGGAGGCCGAGCTGGATCGGCAGAATTACATCTACAACCGCGCCGCGGCGAATTTACGCCAGCGCACCTCGTCCAGCGTCGCGCTGGTGATCAACGATTTGTCCAACCCGTTTTTTGCCGAGTTCGCCGCCGGCGTCGACGAAGCACTGGGCGCAGCCGGCTATGTCACCTTGCTCGGTAGCACCGGCGAATCGACGCAGCGTCAACAAGCAGTGCTGACTTCGCTGATGGAGCACACGCCGGCCGGCATCATCCTGTCGCCGGCCGAAGGCAGCCAGGCGCAGGCGCTGAGCCAGGTGCTCGGCCGCCAGCGCAACGTGGTGCTGTTCAATCGCGAGGTGGAAGGCGCGCAATGGGATCTGCTGGCGCTCGACAACGCACAAGGCGCGTTCGTGGCCTGCTCGCATCTGATCGCGCAAGGTCATCGGCGTATCGTGTTTTTCGGTGGGCATGCCGCATCCAGTTCCTGCCGCCAGCGCCGCGCCGGCTACGCGCGTGCGATGCAGGAGGCGGACCTGGAAACGCATTACGTCGAGTCGGCTCCAAATCGCCAGGACGCCGCAGTCTGCGGGGCGCGCTTGCTAGGCAGTACGGCGCAGGCAGCGACTGCGGCGGTCTGCTACAACGACAGCGTTGCGCTCGGCTTGATGGCGGCACTGGCCAAGCACGGTATCGTGCCCGGCCGCGACTTCGCGGTGACCGGCTTCGACGACATCGCCGAAGCGGCGCTGTTCACGCCTGCATTGACCACCCTGGCTGCAGACCCGCGTGCGCGTGGCAGGCAGGCTGCGCAATTGGTGCTGCAACGGATCGGTAGCCCCGAGCTTGCCGCACAACAGCTGACCGCCGCAGTCGCACTGAATATTCGTGCGAGCAGCGCCTGCGGACCCACAACGCGAATGTCACCACCTCCCCCAAGCGGTCCATCCGCCCATTCCCCCACCAAGGCCTCAGGCCGCTGACCAGGCAATCCCTATGGTTTCCCTTTCCACGCAATCCTCCGTGCCCAGCGGCAACAAGGCGCCAGTCAACAACGGCGTCGCGTTGTCGGTGGTCACCACGATCTTTTTCATGTGGGGCTTTCTGACCTGCCTCAACGACATCCTGATTCCGCATCTGAAGGCGGTGTTCGAGCTCAACTTCGCGCAGGCGATGCTGGTGCAGTTCACCTTCTTCGGTGCCTATTTCCTGATGTCGCTGCCGGCCGGTTGGCTGGTGAACCGGTTGGGCTATAAGCAGGGTATCGTGGCCGGCTTGGCGGTGGCGGCGGTCGGCGCGCTGGGCTTCTGGCCAGCGGCGGAATTGCGCGTGTACAGCGCATTTCTCGGCGCGTTGTTCGTACTGGCCACTGGCATCACCATCTTGCAGGTGGCCGCCAATCCCTACGTCGCCTTGCTGGGGCCCGAGCGCAGCGCCTCCAGTCGCTTGACCCTGGCCCAGGCACTGAATTCGCTCGGCACTGCAATCGCGCCACTGTTGGGCGGCTGGTTGATCCTGTCCAACACGGTCATGAGCGGCGACCAACTGAAGGCCTTGCCGGAAGCCGAGCAATTGGCTTATCGCGTGCAGGAAGCGCAGGCCGTGCAAGGCCCGTACATCGGGCTGGGCATCGTGCTGTTCCTGTTGGCGATCTTCGTGTTTCTGTTCCGTCTGCCGGCACTGACCGACGCCAGCGCACAGAAAGACGACAGCAAGCATTCCCTGCTCGATGCCTTGCAACACCCGCATGTGCGCTTCGGTGTGTTGGCGATCTTTTTCTACGTCGGCGCAGAAGTGGCGATCGGCAGCCTGATGGTCAATTACTTCTCGCTGCCGCAGATTGGTGGGTTCACCGAGCGCGAGGCAACCAAGTACGTGTCGGCCTACTGGACGCTGGCGATGATCGGCCGTTTCATCGGCTCGGCGCTGCTGGCCAAGCTGTCGCCGCGCGTGTTGTTGTCGGTGTTCGCTGCAATCAACGCGGTGTTGCTGGGCCTGACAATGGCCAGCGGCGGCATGCTGGCGGTGTACGCGCTGGTGGCGATCGGCCTGTTCAATTCGATCATGTTCCCGACCATCTTCACCCTGGGCATCGAGCGGCTTGGTCCGCTGACCGGGCGCGCGTCGAGCCTGCTGATCATGGCCATTGTCGGCGGCGCAATCGTGCCGTATCTGCAAGGGCTGCTCGCCGACAGCATCGGCCTGCATGAGTCGTTCGTGCTGCCGTTGCTGTGCTACCTGTACATCGTGTTCTACGGTATCTGGGGCTCGCGGTTGCGCGGCGCACTGGCGGAGGCACGCGCATGAGTGCGAGCAAGCATCAGGTGGTGTGTTTCGGCGAAGCGCTGATCGACATGCTGGCGTTGCCGCAGGCCCGCCCGGACCAGGCGCGCACCTTTGCGCAATATGCCGGCGGTGCGCCGGCCAATGTCGCCGTCGCGGTGGCGCGCCTGGGGGGCGCTGCGCATTTTGTCGGCATGCTCGGGCGCGACATGTTCGGCGATTTCCTGCTGCAAAGCCTGCAGCAATCCGGCGTGGCAACCGACGGCATCGTGCGCACCGATCAGGCCAAGACTGCGTTGGCGTTCGTTGCGTTGGACGAAGCGGGCGAGCGCAGTTTCAGTTTCTACCGTCCACCGGCAGCGGACCTGTTGTTCCGTCCCGAGCACTTCGCTGCGGACGGGTTTACGCAGGCAGCGGTCTTGCATGTGTGCTCCAACAGCATGACCGAGCCGGAGATTGCCCAGTGCACGCTGGACGGCATGCGCCGTGCGCGCGCCGATGGCGCCATCGTCAGCCTTGATCTGAATCTGCGCCCGATGCTGTGGCCGCAAGATGTCGACCCGGCGCCGTTGCTATGGGAGGCGCTGGCGTTGGCCGATGTGGTCAAGCTTTCGCGCGAGGAACTTGAGTATCTGGCGGGAACGCTCGATAGCGACGCCAGTGCGGTTACGCAAAAGCTGTGGCAGGGCAGGGCCAGTTGGTTGCTGGTCACCGATGGCGGCGGGCCGGTGCATTGGCAGACACGCACCGATTCGGGCCAGGTGCCGGCATTCCAGGTGCAGGTGCGCGATAGCACCGCCGCTGGCGATGCGTTCGTCGGCGGGCTGCTGTATCAGCTGGCAACGCGTGCTGCATCGCTGGAGCAGCTGTGCGGTGATCCCGCGGTAATCAATGAGGTGATCCGGTTTGCTGCCGCAGTCGGCGCGCTGGCGGTGACGCGCAAGGGCGCGTTCGCGGCAATGCCGAGCATCGATGAAGTCCATTCCTTGATCCAGGAACAATCATGAGCCGTTTGCCTGCAACACCCGCACCCGATTTCCGTTCGGCCGACGTCTTGCGCCAGCACATCGCCGACACCATGGCGTTCTATCATCCGCGCGCGATTGATCCGGCCGGTGGGTTTTTCCAGTATTTCCGCGATGACGGTTCGATCTACGATGCCGGGCATCGCCACCTGGTCAGCAGTACGCGCTTCGTCTTCAATTACGCGATGGCGTACCGCGAGTTCGGCGACGCTGCGTACCTGCAGGCGGTACGTCACGGGCTGGACTATCTGCGCAACGTGCATCGCAACCCGCAAACGGGCGGTTATGCGTGGACGCTGCGCGATGGCGTGGTCGAAGACGACATGAATCACTGCTACGGCGTTGCCTTTGTGTTGCTGGCGTATTCCTGCGGCTTGAAAGCCGGCGTCGATGAGGCGCGTGCGTGGATGGACGAAACCTGGCAACTGCTGGAAAAACACTTCTGGGAAGCAGGCTTCGGCTTGTATCGCGACGAAGCCGACGCGCAGTTCAACTTCACCAGCTACCGCGGTCAGAACGCCAACATGCATATGTGCGAGGCGATGATCGCCGCGTACGAGGCAAGCGGTGAGCAGCGTTATCTCGATCGCGCACTGGTGCTTGCGGAGAACATGACCCAACGCCAGGCTGCCAAAGCCGATGGGCTGGTGTGGGAGCATTACGACCTGCGGTGGAATATCGACTGGGATTACAACCGCGACAATCCCAAGCACCTGTTCCGCCCTTGGGGCTTTCAGCCGGGCCATCAGACCGAATGGGCCAAGCTGCTGATGCTGCTGGATCGCTATGCACCGGCCGACTGGTTGCTGCCCACCGCGCAGCACCTGTTCGATGTGGCGGTGGAGCGCTCATGGGACACGCAGCGCGGCGGGCTGTATTACGGCTTCGATCCCGACGGGAATGTTTGCGACGACGATAAGTATTTCTGGGTGCAGGCCGAGTCGCTGGCCGCTGCCGCATTGCTGGCCCAGCGCAGCGGCGACGATCGCTACTGGCAGTGGTATGACACGCTGTGGGCCTATTCGTGGGCGCACATGATCGACCATCAATATGGCGCGTGGTATCGCATCCTGGATGCGGACAACCGCAAGTACAGCGATGAGAAAAGCCCGGCGGGTAAGACCGATTATCACACCATGGGTGCGTGCTACGAAGTCTTGAACGTGTTGCGGCCGGCTGCTTGATGCTGGCGTGATCCAAGCGCCGCCGCGCAATGCGGCGGCGTTGCAGCGTAGGAGCGCACCCGGGCGCGATGAGGCGCTACCGGGAAAGCCTCGTCGCGCCCGGGTGCGCTCCTACGATATCTGCGGTCTGCAGATGCCCTTACTCCGGGTCGTAATCCAGATTCGATGCCAGCCAACGCTCGGCCAGTGCCAGCGTGATGCCCTTGCGCTTTGCATAATCGGCCACCTGTTCCTTGCTCAGTCGCCCGACCACGAAGTACTGGCTCTTGGGGTGGCTGAAGTAATACCCCGAGACCGCGGCAGTGGGCAGCATCGCGAAGCTTTCGGTCAGCGACATGTCGACGTTGCCCTCGGCATCGAGCAGATCGAACAAGGTACGTTTTTCGCTGTGTTCGGGGCAGGCCGGGTAACCGGGTGCCGGGCGAATGCCGCGATAGCGCTCGGCGATCAAGGCTTCGTTGTCCAACGCTTCGTCCTCGACATAACCCCCAGAACTCGGTGCGCACGCGCTGATGCAGGCGCTCGGCCAGCGCCTCTGCCAGACGGTCGGCCAGAGCCTTGAGCAGGATGGAATTGTAGTCGTCATGCGCGGCTTCGAAGCGAGCCACATGCGCATCGATACCGATGCCGGCAGTGACCGCGAAGGCGCCGATCCAGTCCTGCCTGCCGCTGCTTTTTGGAGCGATGAAATCGGCCAAGCAGAAATCCGGGCGGTCGATGGGCTTGTCGACTTGTTGGCGCAAGAAGTGCAGGAGTTGCCGGGATTGGGGATTGGAAATTCGGGATTGGCTCTGCTTCTGCCAATCTCCAATCTCGACTTCCGAATCCCGGTGGTCCGTCAGGACCACCTCAACATCATCCCCAACGCTATTTGCCGGCCACAGCCCGAACACGGCCTTGGCCGTCAACCACTTCTCTTCGACGATGCGCTTGAGCATGCGGCGTGCGTCACGATACAGCTCGCTGGCCTGGGTGCCGACGATGTCGTCGCTGAGAATCGCGGGAAACTTGCCGGCCAGTTCCCATGCCTGGAAGAACGGCGTCCAGTCGATGAGTTCGATCAGCTCCTGCAACGGGTAGTCGTCGAAGACGTGGATGCCTGGCTGGCGTGGGGCCGGTGGCGTGTAGGTGCCCCAATCGCCGTCGAAGCGTTGCGCACGCGCTTTTTCGAGCGACACCAAGCGCTTGGCATCGTCGCGATTACGGTGGCGCGCGCGGATTTCTGCGTAATCGGCATCGTTGGCGGCGACGAAGGCCTGGCGCAGGTCGCGCGAGATCAGCGACTGCGCCACGCCCACGGCACGCGAGGCGTCCTTCACCCACACGGTGGGCGCGGTGTAGTGCGGGTCGATCTTCAGCGCGGTGTGCGCGCGCGAGGTGGTTGCGCCGCCAATCAACAACGGAATGTCAAAGCCCTGCCGCTGCATCTCGCGCGCCACATGCGACATTTCTTCCAGAGATGGCGTGATGAGGCCGGACAGCCCGATCAGATCCGCGTTTTCTTCGCGTGCGCGATCCAGGATCACCTGCGCGGAGACCATCACGCCCAGATCCACCACATCGAAGTTGTTGCAGGCCAATACCACGCCGACGATGTTCTTGCCGATGTCGTGCACGTCGCCCTTGACGGTGGCCATGATGATCTTGCCGTTGGACTTGCCGACATCGCCGGTGCGCAGTTTTTCCGCTTCGATGAAGGGCAGCAGATACGCCACCGCTTTTTTCATCACGCGCGCGGACTTGACCACCTGCGGCAAAAACATCTTGCCGGCGCCGAACAAATCGCCCACCACGTTCATGCCGTCCATCAGCGGGCCTTCGATCACGTCCAGAGGGCGTGTGGAATGTTGGCGCGCTTCTTCGGTATCGGTTTCCACGAATGCGTCGATGCCATGCACCAGCGCATGCGCCAGGCGCGCGCGTACCGGCTTGTCGCGCCAGGCCAGGTCTTCGACTTTTGCCGCGCCCTTGGTGCCCTTGTAGCGCTCGGCGATTTCCAGCAGACGTTCGGTGCCGTCACGGCGCCGGTTGAGGATCACGTCCTCCACGCGTTCGCGCAGTTCCGGGTCCAGCTCGTCGTAGATCGGCATGCCGCCGGCGTTGACGATGCCCATGTCCATACCGGCCTTGATCGCATGGAACAGGAACACCGAGTGGATTGCCTGGCGTACGGCTTCGTTGCCGCGGAACGAGAACGAGACATTGGAAACGCCGCCGGACACATGGCAGTGCGGCAGCGTGTCCTTGATGATGCGAGTGGCTTGGATGAAGTCCACCGCGTAGTTGTCGTGCTCTTCGATGCCGGTGGCCACGGCAAAGATGTTCGGGTCGAAGATGATGTCTTCCGGCGGAAAGCCCACCTGCTCGGTCAGCAGCTTGTAGGCGCGCGTGCAGATCTCGACCTTGCGTGCGCAGGTGTCGGCCTGGCCCGCTTCGTCGAAGGCCATCACCACCGCGGCGGCGCCGTAGCGCAACACCTTGCGTGCGTGTTCGATGAACACCGCTTCGCCTTCCTTGAGCGAGATGGAATTTACCACGCTCTTGCCTTGCAGGCACTTCAATCCCGCTTCGATGACACTCCACTTGGACGAATCCACCATCACCGGAATGCGCGCGATATCCGGCTCGGACATGATCAGGTTGAGAAAGCGCGTCATTGCCTTCTCCGAATCGATCAGGCCTTCATCCATGTTGACGTCGAGGATCTGCGCACCGCTGTCCACCTGCTGACGCGCGACCTCCACCGCTTCCTCGTAGCGCTCCTCCTTGATCAGCTTGCGGAACTGCGCACTGCCGGTGACGTTGGTGCGCTCGCCGACGTTGACGAACAACAGGTCCGGCGTAATGACCAGCGGCTCAAGGCCGGACAAGCGGGTGTAACGGGGAGTGCTCATGCAAGGCTCTGCTGGAAGGCGACGCTGACGGCGCGATCGGTCGTGGTGAGTGAGTGTTCACGGCCCGGCGCTGGGGCGTGGTGCCATGCCGCCCTCATCCGGCGCTTCGCGCCACCTTCTCCCGCAGACGGGAGAAGGGCGGTGCGTTGCGCACGGCGCGTCCTTGTGGCAATCCAAGCGCCGCGCTGTCCTTCTCCCGCCAGCGGGAGAAGGTGCCCGAAGAGCGGATGAGGGGCAGCCTGACGCATCACGCCGCCAGCTCTTGTGCGCCAGGCAATTGCCGCGGCGGCAGGTCCGCGACCGCCTCGGCAATGGCGCGGATATGGTCGGGCGAGGTGCCGCAGCAGCCGCCGACCAGATTGAGCAGGCCGGCCTGTGCGAATTCGCGTAGCGTCTGCGCCATTTCTTCCGGCGTCTCGTCGTATTCGCCGAAGGCATTCGGCAATCCAGCATTCGGATGCGCGCTGACATAGGCGTCGGCGATCTGCGCCAACGTTTCCACATGCGGGCGCAAATCCCTGGCGCCGAGCGCGCAATTCAGGCCGATCGACAACGGCCGGCCGTGCGCGACGGATGCATAAAACGCTTCGGCAGTCTGTCCGGACAAGGTGCGACCGGATGCATCGGTGATGGTGCCGGAGACCATCACCGGCAAACGCCCGCCGCGCGCGTCGAAGACCTCTTCGATCGCATACAGCGCGGCCTTGGCGTTGAGCGTGTCGAAGATGGTTTCCACCATCAGCGTATCCGCGCCGCCATCGATCAGGCCCTCGATCGCCTCGCGATAGGTTGCGCGCAACGCATCGAAACTGGTGTTGCGGTAGCCCGGGTCGTTGACGTCCGGACTGATCGAGGCAGTACGGCTGGTGGGGCCAAGCACGCCGATCACAAAGCGCGGCTTGTGCGGGGTCAACGCCTCGACGTCGTCGCAACAGGCGCGCGCGACCTGTGCGCCGGCCTTGTTCAACTCGTACACCAGATGTTCCAGGTGATAGTCGGCCTGGCTCACTGATGTGGCGTTGAAGGTATTGGTTTCCAGGAGATCGGCACCTGCCTCCAGGTAGGCACGATGAATGCCGGCAATGATTTCCGGACGGGTCAACAGCAGCAGATCGTTGTTGCCCTTCAGGTCGTGGCCCTGCGGTACGTGCGCGTGGTCGCAACCGGGGCCGTGCACGTGCGCACTGTCGTAGCCGTCGGCAAAGCGGGTGCCGCGGTAATCGGGCTCCTGCAGATCGTGGCGCTGGATCATGGTGCCCATCGCCCCATCGATGATGAGGATGCGCTCGGCAAGCGCGGCAGTGAGCTTGGCTGCGCGTTCTGGATGCAGCCACGGCAATGCAAATTGAATTGGGGATTCGGGATCGGGGATTCGCACGAGCGTCATGGTCCGGTTCTCCGCGCAGCAGTGTCTTTGTTTTCCACTAATCCCGAATCCAGATTCGCCATTCCCGGCTTCACCGCAATCAGCGAGATCACTTCGAAATGGGGCGGGCGTTTTTCGCGCGTCACCGTCTCCAGGCTGGAGACGTCCAGCCCGGCTTTTTCAACGAACTTGCGCAATTCCTTGGCAGCAAAGCCCAGATTGACGTGGCCGTACGCATGCACCGCGGCGCGATGTTCGTGCTTGGCCAGGCTGCACAGCAGCAGGCGGCCGCCCGGGCGCAGCACGCGCGCCGATTCGGCCACCGCCTGCGCCGGTTTGGCCGCGTAGGTCAGCGCATGCATCAGCACCACCAGGTCGAAGCTGGCATCGGGGAATGGCAGCGCATGCATATCGCCTTCGCGCACTTCCACGTTGCGTAGTTTGCGCAGGCGCTCGCTGGCGGCCGCAACCACGCGCGCGCTGGTGTCGATGCAGATGTAGCGGGTGGCGTGCGGTGCCACCAGTTCGGCCAGCACGCCGTCGCCGGACGCGATATCGAGCACGTCGCCGGTTTCCAGCAGGGGCAGGGCGGTGCGCGCCAGGGCTTCCCAGGTGCGTCCCGGCGAGTAATGCCGCTCCATGTCGCCGGCCACCGAATCGGCCCAGTTCTGATCCGCGGCACGGTTGGCCAACACGGCGGCCACGCGCTCGGCATCCTGGCGCAGCAATGGGTCGTCGCTGCCGGTGCTCAGTGCCAGCCACAGCGCCCGTTGCGCCGGGTCCAGCGACACTTCGTCGAAGCGGTAATACGCCGACACCCCGGCGCGGCGGTCGCGGACCAGCCCGGCTTCCTTGAGTTTGGCCAGGTGCGTGGACACCCGTGGCTGCGCCAGCCGGGTGATGGCCGACAGCTCGGCCACGGTGAGTTCTTCCTGCTCCAGCAAGGCCAGCAGGCGGACTCGGGTGGCGTCGGCGAATACCTTCAGGCGTGCCGACCAGTCTTCCAGATCCATGAATATCTCTATATCGCGATATGGAGATATTTTCGACCCGGCGACAGGTGCGGTCAACTACATACGCATGCGAATGGTTGGCGCTACAATGGGGCTCAGCTCAGGCCTGAAGGGGTGCGACGTGGATTTCAGCTTCACCGAAGAACAATTGATGATCCAGGATGTGGCGCGCCGCATCGCGCAGGAAAAAATCGCGCCCAGCGCCGAGCAATTCGACCGTAGCGGCGAATTCCCGCTCGAAAATATCCGCCTGTTGGGCGAAAACGGCCTGATGGGCATCGAGGTGCCGGTCGAATACGGCGGCGCCGGCATGGACCCGATCAGCTATGCGCTGGCGATGATCGAAATCGCCGCGGCCGACGGTGCGCATTCCACCATCGTTTCGGTCAACAACTCGCTGTTTTGCACCGGTATTCTGAAGAACGGCAGCGAAGCGCAGAAGCAGCTCTACGTGCGCGCGATCGCCGAAGGTACGCACATCGGTGCGTTCGCGCTGACCGAGCCGCAGTCCGGCTCGGATGCCTCGGCAATGCGCTGCCGCGCCGTCAAGCAGGCCGATGGCAGCTTCGTCATCAACGGCAAGAAGAGCTGGATTACCTCCGGCCCGGTCGCCAAGTACATCGTCCTGTTTGCGGTGACCGAGCCGGACAAGGGCTCGCGCGGAATCACCGCCTTCATGGTCGATACCGACCGCGCCGGTTTTCATCGCGGCAAGACCGAGCCCAAGCTCGGCATCCGTGCCTCGGCCACCTGCGAAATCGAGTTTGCCGATTACGTTGCGCAGCCCGACGAGGTGCTGGGCGTGGAAGGCGAGGGCTTCAAGACTGCGATGAGCGTTCTGAATGCCGGGCGTATTGGTATTGCCTCGCAAGCGGTCGGGATTGCACGCGCGGCGTATGAGGCCACGCTGGCCTACGTCAAGGAGCGCAAGGCATTCGGCGCGGCGATCGGCACGTTCCAGATGACCCAGGCCAAGATCGCCGACATGAAGTGCAAGCTGGATGCAGCGCTGCTGCTGACGTTGCGCGCGGCGTGGTTGAAGGGGCAGGGGCAGAAGTTCGGCACCGAAGCGGCAGTAGCCAAGCTCACTGCATCCGAGGCGGCGATGTGGATCACCCATCAGGCCGTGCAAATTCATGGCGGCATGGGGTATTCGAAGGAAATGCCGCTGGAGCGCTACTTTCGCGACGCCAAGATCACCGAGATCTACGAGGGCACCTCGGAAATCCAGCGCCTGGTGATTGCGCGTGGTGAGACCGGCTTGCGCTGAGGTCTTGCCGCGCTCCAGCGCTGCCGCTACGCGCGGCAACGCTGGAGCGCTCTTCGCGACGCCAAGATCACCGAGATCTACGAGGGGACTTCCGAAATCCAGCGCCTGGTGATTGCGCGCGGCGAAACTGGCTTGCGCTGAGGTCTTGCCGCGCTCCAGCACTGCCGCTGCGTGCGGCAACGCTGGAGCGCTCTCCGCGACGCCAAGATCACCGAGATCTACGAGGGGACTTCGGAAATCCAGCGCCTGGTGATTGCGCGTGGCGAAACTGGCTTGCGCTGAGGTCTTGCCGTGCTCCAGCGCTGCCGCTACGCGCGGCGACGCTGGAGCGCTCTCGGCCGCAGCGACGCGGCAAGGTCGGAGCGCTCGCTGCAGTGCGTTGTGATCACCAGGGGCGGCTACGCCAACGCTTGTCCTGCGTTGCATGCGCGGACCACAATCGACGCTTCTCCTGTGTCTGGTGCGCGCATGTCCCGGTCTTCGCACGCTGCTTCGTCCCGTGTTTCACGCTCCGGCCTTGCACATGCCCTGTGGTGCTGGGGGCTGCTGCTGTTCTGCACGGCGGCAGGCGCGCAGGCCTCGCCGCCTTCGATCGTGCCGACTGACCGTCTGCAAGAAGCGTGGTGGGCGCAGCGGCATGCGCAGGTGCTGGAGCAGGTCAAGCAGCACCCGGATACCAAGTTGCTGCTGATCGGCGATTCGATCACCCAAAACTACGAGAAAGCCAAGGCGCCGGATGAAGACTTCCAGCCGACCTGGCGAACCTTCTACGGAAGCCGCGGCGCACTCAACCTGGGTTTCAGCGGCGACGGCACCGAAAACGTGCTGTGGCGGCTGGCCAATGGCGAAGTCGACGGGCTGCAGTCGAAGGTCGCGCTGGTGCTGATCGGCACCAATAACACCGGCCACCTCGGTCAAACCGCCGAACAGACCCAGCTCGGTATCGATGCGGTGGTCGCAGCGATCGAGCAGAAGCTGCCGCGCACCCACATCCTGCTGCTGAGTGTGTTGCCCAGCGATCTCTCCAGCGAAAAATCGCGGCGCGATGCGCAGATCAATCAGGGCCTGGCCGTGCGTTACGGCGACAACCCACGCGTGACCTATCTGGATGTGAGCTCGGTCTTCCAGCGCGAAGGCAAGCTGCGCACCGAGCTGTTTTACGACACCCGGTTCCGTCCGGCGGCCGGTGCCTTGCATCCGGACACGCGGGGGCAGCGCATGCTGGCCGAAGCGATCGAGCCAACGCTCGCGCGGCTGCTGGGCGAGCCGCCGGTCAAGCCGGTGGCCGAACTCGGCCGTGACGCGGCGACCTCGCTGATGCCGGTCGACTGGCTGGAGCAGGATTCCTACGACTGGTACGCGCGCCACCACGCAGCGCTGGCCATCGCGCGCAGCCTGAAGCCGGAGGTAGTGATGATCGGCGACTCGATCACCCATTTCTGGTCTGGGCCGCCGCAGGCCACGCGCGTCAGTGGCCCCGAATCGTGGCAATGGTTGTATGGCACGCGGCCGGTACTGAATCTGGGCTTCGGCTGGGACCGCACGCAAAATGTGCTGTGGCGCATCCGCCAGGGCGAACTCGATGGTCTGGACCCGCGCTGGGTGGTGCTGCATATCGGCACCAACAATCTCAGCGGCACGGCGCAATCGCGCGCCAGCACCCCGGCTGAAGCGGCGTTGGGTGTGCAGGCGGTGGTGAGCGAGGTGCGCCGCCGCCTGCCCAACAGCAAGCTGATCCTGATGGCGATCATGCCGCGCGGCCGCAACCCCGACGATGCGCGGCGCGCGCCGATCGCCGAGACAAACCGGTTGCTGGTCGCGCGCTATGCCAAGGATCCGGCGGTGCAGTTGGTCGATCTCGGTCCCAAGCTGCTGCAGCCCGACGGCACGCTGCCCGAAGCGCTGATGCCCGATGGCACCCATCCCAGCGAGTCCGGCTACCGCATCTGGGCACAGGCGCTACGCGAGGCAGGAATTACCGCTGCGCCGTAACGGGGCGGCACGCGAGCGCGTTCGCCGAAAGGCGCGCGCGGCTGGTGAGCGTGGCAATGGGGCCGCCCGCGCGCTGCTGCGTCGTGCGTGCCGACAGTCGCGCTTGGTCTTTCAGCATTGCGCGAGCCCACATTCCCGCGTGGAGCGTGATGACGGCCGACGGGCGCAAGCGAGGCTCTCTGCGTCAGGCAAGGCCCGGCATGACCTGGTCTGCCGCGTCCGGCGCCAGGAAAGCGAGCCCGGGTCGAGGTGCCGGCAGGACTCGGCACGGCGATCGAGTGCAGAGCACTGCATTTTCGAACCGCAGAAACCAGAAGACCCCCGATTGCTCGGAGGTCTTTTTAAACTGGTGCCCAGAAGAGGACTCGAACCTCCACGAAGTTGCCCCCGCTAGCACCTGAAGCTAGTGCGTCTACCAATTCCGCCACCTGGGCAGGTGAGCCGCGAATTTTGCAGGCTCCCGGCAGGCTTGTCAATGGGTTTTTATGCGGCAGTCGTCGGCGGTCGCGCCGGCCTTGGTGCCCATCTCGCCGCGCCACGCAGTACCATATAAGCAATGACAAAGAAAAAAAACCCAGATTCCGATCGGCCGAGTCGCCGCAAATCCACCGGCGCAGGCGATTCCAGCACTGCCGAACAGCAGAAGTTGCCGGGCTGGATGCCAGACTTCCTGGTCCGCGCCGCAGCCGGCGCATCGACCAAGTCCGCCAACAAGCGCGCTGCCGACAAAGCATCCAACGCCTCCAAAGCCTCGCCACAGCCGGCGACCGCGCCGCCTGCGCCGCGCGCTCCGCATCCGCGCAAGAGTGGCCCGTCTGCGCCGCCGCCGGAACGCTTCCAGACCGCCGCGCCCGCGGCTGCCGAATTCAAGGATCCGCATGCCGAGCGCGAGGCTCTTCGGTATGCCGAGCCGATCGCCAGCCGCGAGGCGATCCTGCAATTGCTGGAAGCCTGCGACGGTCCGCAGACCGCCGAAGAAATTGCCGAGCAGCTCAATCTGAGTGATCGCATCGACGCACTGGGCAAGCGCCTGGCCGCGATGGTGCGCGAAGCACAGCTGGTGCAGAACCGCCGCGGCGGTTATGCGCCGGTGCAGCAGACCAGCCTGATTGCCGGCGTGATCATCGCCAATCCGGAGGGGTTTGGTTTCCTCAAGCCCGACGAGGGCGGCGACGACCTGTTCCTGCCGCCGTTCGAAATGCGCAAGGTCATGCATGGCGACCGCGCGCTCGCCAATGTCACCGGCATCGATCGCCGCGGCCGTCGCGAAGGCGCCATTGCGCGCGTGCTCGAGCGTGGCATGTCGCGCATGCTGGGGCGCTTCTTCTATGAGCACGGCGTGGCTTACGTCGACCCCGACGACAAGCGCATCCAGCGCAATGTGCAGATCGCCCCGGACGGTATCGGCGAGGCACGCGAAGGCCAATTGGTGGTCTGCGAACTGATCGCGCCGCCGGACGCGCGCCGCCCGGCGATCGGCAAGATCATCGCGGTGCTGGGCGACAAGCTGGCGCCGTCGCTGGTCGTGGAAATGGCCATCCACGGCCATGAATTACCGCACGAATTTCCGCAAGAAGTATTGGACGAAGCGGCGGCCGTGCCGTTGGTGGTCGAGCCGCAGATGATCGGCGGGCGCGTGGACCTGCGGCAGATGCCACTGGTCACCATCGATGGCGAAGATGCCAAGGATTTCGACGACGCCGTGTATTGCGAACCCAACGCCGACGGCTTCCGTCTGGTGGTGGCAATCGCCGACGTGTCCAACTATGTGCGTCCCGGGACGCCGCTGGACGACGAAGCGCAAAATCGCGCCACCTCGGTGTATTTCCCCGGGTTCGTGGTGCCGATGCTGCCGGAGACGCTGTCCAACGGCATCTGCTCGCTGATGCCCAAGGTCGACCGCATGTGTTTCGTCTGCGACATGCAGGTGGGACGCGATGGCGAAGTGACCGGCTCGCGTTTTTACGAAGCGGTGATGAATTCGCACGCACGCCTGACCTATAACCAGGTCTGGAAGGCGGTGGGCGAAGACGATGCGGATACCAAGGCCTTCATCGGTCCGTTGCTGCCGCAAGTGCAGCGCCTGCATCAGCTGTATCACCTGCTGTCGAAGGCGCGCACGCAGCGCGGCGCGATCGAGTTCGAAACCTCCGAAGTGCGCTTCGTGCTGGACAACACCGGCGAAGTCACCCAGGCCGGCATGCTGGTGCGCAACGATGCCCACAAGCTCATCGAAGAATGCATGATCGCCGCCAACGTCGAGGCGGCGCGCTACCTGCTGAGCGTGCATGTGCCCGCGCCTTACCGTGTGCATGAGCGCCCGCCGGAGAGCAAGTACGAAGACCTGCTGGAGTTCCTCAAGGAGTTCCAGCTGAGCTTGCCGGCATGGAGCAAGGTGCGACCCGGCGACTACACCAAGCTGCTGAAGAAAGTGCGCGCCCGCCCGGATGCGGCGTTGCTGGAATCGGTGTTGCTGCGCAGCCAGAGCCTGGCGGTGTATTCGCCGGAGAACAACGGCCATTTCGGTCTGGCGTTGGAGGCATACGCGCATTTCACCTCGCCGATTCGGCGTTACCCGGATCTGTTGGTACACCGCGCAATCAAGCACGCACTGACCGGCGCCAGCCCGCAAACATTCATCTATACCCCGCGTCAGATGGCGGCACTGGCGCTGCAATGCTCCGAGCGCGGACGGCGTGCCGATGAAGCCGAACGTGAAGTGGACGAGCGCTATCGCGCCGCCTGGATGGAAAAGCACGTCGGTGGCCAGTTCGATGGCGTGATCAGCGGTGTGACGGGATTTGGTCTGTTCGTAGAGTTGACACAGTCCAAGGTCAACGGCCTGGTGCATGTCACGCAGCTGCCGCAGGACTATTACCAGTTCGATCCGATTCGTAAGACGCTCAGCGGCGAGCGCCGTGGCCGCGAGTTCCGCCTCGGCGACCCGGTGCGCGTGCTGGTGCTCAAGGCCAGCATGGAAGAGCGCAAGATCGATTTCCGCCTGGCCGAAGAAAATGGCGGAGCGCCCGAAGCGCCGCTGCCGCCGCGCGAGAAGCCGACCAAGCGCAAGAAGAAATCGTACTGAGCTGCAGGACCATGCTGCGGGCGACCGAAATGGCGGCCCGCAGCACGTCTAGTGGTGGCAAGAGCGGCCACTAAACTGTAGCGAGAGTCGTCGGATGGCTGCAGACGGCGCTGATGCATCGCAGCGTGCCGGCGTTTCCGGGCCACTTCCACTCCCGCTGCCAGTCGCGTCCGCTTGGCGGTGAGCGCAGTCGTGTTATTAGCTGTTATAGAGGCAGGTGGGGCCGTTGCAGGTGTGTGGGTCTGCAATGGTGTCCGTAACAGACTGACGCGGAGCAGGGCATGGACACTTCAAGCGAATACAGCGGTGGCTGCCAGTGCGGGGCGGTGCGGTTTCATGTGCGTGGTGCGTTGGTGGACGCTTCCATCTGCCACTGCCGCATGTGTCAGAAAGCATTCGGCGCGTATTATGCGCCGCTGGTGTCAGTGCGAGGCACCGAGTTTCGCTGGACCCGTGGCGAGCCCAAGCGCTTTGCATCGTCGACGGTCGTGCAGCGTGGGTTTTGCGCCGATTGCGGCACGCCATTGACTTATGAGGCACCCGACGGGATCTCGGTTGCAGCAGGTGCCTTCGACACGCCGGAGCAGTTGCCGCCGCATATCCAGTACGGGTTGGATCGTAAGCTGCCCTTCGTCGATAGCTTGGCGCAGCTACCCACGCGTCCACCCGAAGACGATGCCGCCGCGGAGGCGTTTTTGGCCAGCGTGGTGTCGCGGCAGCATCCGGATCACGACACTGCGCATTGGTCCGCGTGAGAAATCGCCCTGGTTTGACTGCGCTGCTGATCGCGGCATGCGAGCAGTGGCGGTATCAACTTGCCTGCGGCCGTCACTCGCCGCGGTAAGACGCGCTGGTGCACGATCTGGCAGGCTTCCATCGGCACGATGGGGTGCGCGGCCAGCATGCGTTCACTGCAGGTGTGCCATTGGCCCCGGGCGCTGCGCGTCCAGCACCGGTGCCCCTTGCAGCAACGCTTCGCTGGCATCGCCCGGGCTCCCATGCACCGGCCGTGACGTAACAGGCCGCAGGCCCTACCATTCCCTCTTTACCTCTTCGTATGTCCGCGCAATGAGCAAGCAGAACCAGTGGATCGTCGGCGTCAACGCTGTCGCCTCGTCCGTCGAGAACGACGCCGACAACGTGCGCGAGGTGTTGATCGAAGCCGGCAGCAAGAATCCGCGCCTGACCGAGATCGAGGAACAGGCACGCCGCAAGGGTATCGACGTGCGCCGGGTCAACACCCAGGCGCTTGACGGTGTGGGCGGGCAGGTGCGCCATCAGGGCGTGGCCGCGCGCTATGCCGCCGCGCGGCTGTGGGCCGAGAACGAGCTGGAAGGGCTGATCGAGGCCGCCGCAGGGCGTGCGCTGGTGCTGATCCTCGATGGCGTGCAGGACCCGCACAACCTTGGCGCGTGCCTGCGCAGTGCGGCAGCGGCCGGGGTCACTGCGGTGGTGATTCCCAAGGACAAGTCGGCCACGGTGAACGCCACCGTGCGCAAGACCTCCGCCGGTGCCGCCGACCGTATTGCGGTGGTGGCGGTGACCAACCTGGCGCGCTGCCTGCGCGATCTGCAGAAGCAGGGTGTGTGGCTGTATGGCTTGGCCGGCGAAGCAGAGGCTTCGTTGTACAGCGTGGATCTGCGCGGCAATGTCGGGCTGGTTCTGGGTGGCGAGGCCGATGGCCTGCGCCGTCTCACCCGCGAGCACTGCGACGGCCTGGTCAAGATCCCGATGCCCGGTGAAATCGAAAGCCTCAATGTGTCGGTCGCGACCGGTGTGACCTTGTTCGAGGCCGTGCGCCAGCGCCTGGGCGCGTAACGGCCCGCGTGCATCAGGCGCGAGCGCGGGCGTGCCGGCCTGGGTATCGTACGCGCGTCACGCGATGCACATCAGCTCCACTTCTTGATCGTGGCATTGCCGATGGGCATCTGCGCAATGTTCCGCGCAGATGCAGCTCGCAGACAGTGGCCTGGCCCACGCGCAGGGAGTTGCAGCAAGGCTTTCCAGACGTGCGCTTCCATCGTCGAACGCCGCGCGGCGTTTTTGCCTACCATATCGCCAGCGAACGGCGCGTTGTGTGTGATGAACGATGGGGTGGGCGCCTGGCAAACAGGCGAGAGCAGTTGCGGCGCCCAGGCGTCAGCACGACGAAGAAGTAGACAGCAGCAGCGCTGGCTCGGTGTCGGCGCCTGCCTGCTGTTGGCGCTGTGTTCGCTTGTTGCGGTTGCCTCACCGGCCGGAACGGCACGCTTGCGCGATTACGCCATCGATAGCTGGAGTTCGCGCAATGGGCTGCCGCATAACTCCTTGCGCGACATCGCCCAGACCCGCGACGGGTATCTGTGGTTCGCAACCTGGGAAGGCCTGGTGCGCTACAACGGGCTGGAATTCAGCGTGATCGACCGCAGCACGCGCCCGGGGCTGCCCGATAACGGCGTCGGCGCACTCTACGTAGATCGCGATGGCGCGCTGTGGCTGAGCGATGCGCGCGGCAACCTGGTCCGGCATGCTGCCGATGGGCAATGGCGGCAGTGGCAGCGGCAGGGGCAGTGGCCGCAGGCGTTGATCCATGCCATGACCATGGACGCTGAAGGCCGCATGTGGCTATTGTTCGAAGGGCATGGGCTGGGCTGTCTGTGGCCGGATGGGCGCTTCGACTATTTCCCGCCGCACGATGACGCGCCGCTGCAGAGCAGCTTTCCGCGCATGGTGTTCGATGCGCGGGGGCGCTTGTTGATCGGCACCTTCGATGGATTGATCTACCGCGAACCGGATGGCCGCATGCACCGCGCGCCGGCTGCATTCGGGTTTCCACCAGGGTTGGCATGGCCGTATCGCGCGACGGACGGCACGGTGTGGGTGGTTGCGGGCGATCAGCTGTTTCGCCTGCAGGGCGAGCGCGCCGAGCTGGTGCATCGGGTGCCGGGGCAGGGCCACTTCACCGCGATGCTGCAGGATCGCCACGGCGATCTGTGGCTGGGCAGCGAAAACCAGGGGCTGCTGCGGATCGGGCCGTACGGCGTGGAGCATCTGCCGGCCGGTCGCAGCCTGCCGACCGGACGCATCGTCAGCCTGCGTGAGGACGCCGAAGGCAGTATCTGGGTCGGCGCCAATGGCGGTCTGTTCCGGCTGCGCGAGACCCTGTTCAGTAGCTACAGCCAGCGCGATGGATTAAGCGGGGACTACAGCCGCGCCATGTTGGAAGACCGCGACGGCAGTCTATGGATCGCCGGAACCGTCGGCCTGGACCGGATGCTGCCGGACGGGCGCATCGTACCGGTGCCGGTGGTCACACCCTCCGGGCGACGCCTTTCGGTGCTCAGTCTGGCGTTGGACCGGCACGGCGATCTTTGGGTGGGCACCTATGCCGATGGCGTCTTCGTGTTGCGCGCTGGGCACGTGCTGCGCCATTACGGCGAGGCCGAGGGCATTCCCGGCGGGCATATCCGCGCGATCGTGATCGACGACCACGATGCGGTATGGCTGGCAACCCAGCGTGGCGTGGTGCAGCTAGTGGATGGCAGGCGCGCGCCGTTGGCGATCGAAGGCCTCCCTGCCAGCGTGGTGACCGCATTGGCCAGCGTCGATGGTGCGTTGTGGATCGGTTCGGTCGATGGTGCGGCAGTGCTAAGCAACGGCAAGCTGCGCCAGTTGAATCTGGAAAAACTGGGCGGCGCGCGCAGCGTGTTCGGTTTTCAGACCATCGGCCGCGATGTGTGGATCTCCACCGACCGCGGCCTGTATCGCGAGCGCGATGGCGTGCTTGCACGCGTGGGTCTGGAGCAGGGCATGCCGGTGGATACGGTGTTCCAGCTCATCGACGACCGGCGTGGCAATGCATGGATCAGCAGCAATCGCGGTGTGCTGCGTACCGAACTCAAGACCCTCAATGCCGTTGCCGCCGGGCATGGCACGCTCGCGACCGAACGCTATGGCGAGATCGATGGCATGGGCAATGCGCAAGCCAATGGCAGTTCCGGCCCCAGCCTGCTGCGGCGTGCCGACGGCACGGTGTGGGTGGTGACAGCTGGCGGTGTGAGCAGGGTCGACCCCTCACGCCTGCAGCGCTTTCGCGAACGTCGCCCGCCGCCGGCAGTGATCGAGAACGTGCAGCAGGATGGTCAGCCGTTGGTGGGGCGCCAGCGCGCACAACTGGCTGGCGGGCATCGCTTGAACGTGTCCTACGTCGGCATGAGCTTTCTGCTGCCGGAGCGAATCGAGTACCGCACCCGACTGGAGGGTCTGGACACTAGCTGGACCGAGCGCGGCCGGCAGCGCAGCGTGGAATTCATCGGCCTGCCGCCAGGCCGGTATCGTCTGCACGTGGCTGCGCGCCATCCGGGTGGGGCATGGAGTCCGCACGAAGCGGTGTGGGCGTTCGAGGTATTGCCGCTGTGGTGGCAACGGCAGGATGTGCGCCTGGCCGTGGCGCTGGGGACGCTCTTGTCGCTGGCCTTGCTGTATCGCGTATTGCTGCATCGCTACAAGACCCACAACGCGCGCCTGGCCGAGCTGGTGCGCAAGCGCACCGAGGACCTGCAGCGGCAGGCGCAGCGCTTGCTGCAGGCCAACCAGGAAAAGAGCGAGCTATTGACGCGTTTGCGTATCAAGTCCGATGTGTTCGAGCGCCAGGCGCACGAAGATGCGTTGACCGGGCTACCCAACCGTCGTCATTTCGACGAAGCGCTGGCGCGCGATATCAGCCGTGCACGGCGCAGTGCGCGCCCGCTGGTGCTGGCGATTCTGGATATCGATCACTTCAAGCGCATCAACGACCATTATTCGCACGCCAGCGGCGATGCGGTCCTGCACGAGGTGGGGGTGCTTCTCACGGCGGCCGCGCGCGCCTCGGATCTGCCGGCACGCCTGGGCGGCGAAGAATTCGCGCTGCTATTGGCCGACACCACGCTGGACGAGGCACAGGCACTTTGCCTGCGCATTCGCGCGCTCTTCCATGCCCGTCACAACTGGGCCAGCGTCGAGGGCTTGCAGGTGACCTTCAGCGCCGGTGTTGCCGCCCTGCGCGACGACGACACCGGCTCGTCGCTGATGCAGCGCGCCGATCACGCCTTGTACGAGGCCAAGAGCGCCGGGCGCGACCGGATCTGTGTGGGTTAGACGCCGGGATTCGGGATTCGGGATTCGGGATTTGGGATTTGGGATTCGCAACGGCAGTGCAGGCGTTCCTTCTCCTGCGGGAGAAGGTGCCCAAAAGGGCGGATGAGGGTACGGCAGCAAGCAGCAGTGCTGCGTCGTGATCAGGACGGTTGCGGCTCGTGCTTGGTAAACGTACGCGATTGGCCGCTTCAATCCAGAAACCACGACGCTTTTGCCAATCCCGAATGCCCAATCCCGAATCCCGTCCTCACACCGGCCCGGGCCAGGCGTTGGCGATCTTGCAGAACAGGCGTGCGGTCTGTTCGGTGTCGTAGACCGCGCTGTGGGCGTCGGCTGCATTCCAGTCCAGTCCTGCGGCCTGGGCGGCGCGTGCCAGCACGGTCTGGCCGTAGGCCACGCCAGCCAACGTCACCGTGTCGAATACGCTGAAGGGATGAAACGGGTTGCGTTTGTGGCCCACGCGCGCCACGGCCGCGTTGAGAAAATTCAGGTCGAAATGCGCGTTGTGGCCGACCAGGATTGCGCGCTGGCAGCCGTATTTCTTCACTGCTGCGCGCACCGGCGCAAACACATGGTCGAGCGCGTCCTTTTCCTGCTTCGCGAATCGGAATGGATGGTCGAGCACGATACCGGTGATTTCCAGCGACTTCGGGTCGATCTCCAGCCCGGGCGCCGGCACCAGGTGTGCGCTGGCGGTCTCGCCGGGAAAGAAGCGTCCGTCGGCACCCATTTCGATCGGCACGCAAGCGATCTCCAGCAGTGCGTGCTTGTTCCAGTCGAACCCGCCGGTTTCTACGTCCACCACCACGGGCAGATAGCCACGAAAGCGGCGCGACATCGGCAAAAAGGAGGGGGCAGGCTGTGCATCGACCGGTTCGTTCATCCGCATAGCCTAGCAGGTCGCACGCCGGGCTCTGCCTTGGCTGCAGGCTTGCACATCCATACCAGTGGCGGCGGTGGCCCGCATCACCCGGTGCATGACCTAACACCATGCCGTTGGCGCGCATGACCGCCCCGTGTTGGCGAGCATTTTTTTCGAACCGGGCGGCTGCGGACCATCTGCGTCGGTCGCCCCCACACCAAAATAGAAGAAGCCCGATCCGCGTTGCCACGGACCGGGCCTCACTAACGACACGGTGAGCGCGAGCGCTTAGTGTCCAGCGACGACGCTGGTGATCAACCCGGTGGCCACTGCGATCAGCACGTACGTGTTATCCACGCGACGCCATTCGTGTCCGCGCGGCGGCGGCTTGAGATGGTGCTTGTGGTAGTCGGCAACGCGGCTGCCACGATGGTCCGGCGCCAGCCGCTCGCCGCGGCGATACGGCGGGCCGCGCCGGTCGTCGCGGTGATCGTCGTGATGCGCCTTGCGGCGATCGTCGCGCCTGTCGTCATGCCTCCGGTCGCGATGGTCGTCGTGGCGGTCAGGGCCATGGTCGTCGTGACGCTGCGCGTTGCGGTCACGGTCGTGATCGAGGTCGTGCTGCTGCGGCGCTGCAAACGCTGCGCCAGAGGTCAGCAGCGTCAAGGCCATGAAAGATCCAACGAAGCGTTTCATCAGCGGACTCCTGGGTCACAGGAAATGCCTGTGCAGCTGCACGGTAGAAGTTTCAAGCTGAATACGTAATGAGAAGGCGTTCCGGCGCCTCACGGCAGCGCTGCCGCGGTCTAGACGACGCCGGTGCTGCTGGTGTCGTCGCGCTTCACGCGCGGAGGCAGGGGTTGCTCGCCATGCACTAGGAACCACACGTTCTCGGCGATGTTGGTGGCGTGGTCGCCAATGCGTTCCAGATTCTTCGCCATGAACAGCAGATGCGTACACGGGGTGATATTGCGCGGGTCTTCCATCATGTAGGTGAGCAGCTCGCGAAACAACGCGGTGTACTGCGCATCCAGGCGCGCATCTTCGTCGCGGACACGGATCGCCGCATCGGCATCCTTGTTGCGATATGCCTGTACGGCTTCTCGCACCGCATCGGCCGCCATCTGGCCGAGCGCGCGCAGGCCCACGGTCTGCGGCAGCGGCGGTGCGGAATTGAGCGCGATCGAGCGCTTGGCCACGTTGGCCGCGTAATCGCCGATACGTTCGATATCGGCCGGAATCCGCAGGCCTGCAAGAATTTCGCGCAGATCGCGCGCCATCGGGCCGCGCAATGCAAGTCGCATCACGTCGTGGCTGATCGCGTGCTCCAGCGCGTCGATCGCCTCGTCGTTGACCACGATGCGGTGCGCGGCATTGTCATCGCGACGCTCCACCACATCCAGTGCGGCTTCCAGCTGCGCCACCGCCGTCTCGCCCATGCGCACGATCTCGGCGACGAGACGGTGCTGCTCCTCGTCGTAGCTTTTGACGATATGGTCGTTGAGGTGCTGGTTCATCGTGATCTCGATTCGTGGCAGTGGTGGATGTCCGCCGTAACCTTGGCGACATGGCACATGATGCAAATGTCGTGCCGGGCGGTGCGGCGGAACTGCGTCAATGCGGCATTGCTGGCGCGCCTTACATCAACCGAAGCGGCCGGTGATGTAGTCCTCGGTCTGTTGCTTGGACGGCTGCGAAAAAATGGTTTCGGTGCGGTCATGCTCGATCAGATCGCCCAGGTACATGAAGGCGGTGTAGTCGGACACGCGCGCGGCCTGCTGCATGTTGTGGGTGACGATCACGATGGTGTAGTCGCGCTTGAGCTCTTCCACCAACTGTTCGATCCGGCTGGTGGAAATCGGGTCCAGTGCGGACGTCGGTTCGTCCAGCAACAGCACATCCGGGCGCAGTGCTACCGCACGTGCGATGCACAGGCGCTGCTGCTGGCCACCGGAAAGACCCAGCGCGCTCTGCCCCAGCTTGTCCTTCACCTCGTCCCACAGCGCGCCCTGGCGCAAGGCCTGCTCGACGCGGTTCTGCATGTCGGCCTTGGACAGTTTTTCGTGGTGGCGGATGCCGTAGGCCACGTTTTCGAAGATGGTCATCGGAAACGGCACCGGCTTCTGGAACACCATGCCCACCTTGCTGCGCAGGCGGTTCATCGGGTACTTCGGCGACAGGATGTTTTCGTTGTCCAGCAACACCTCGCCGCGCGCTTCCATCTTCGGATACAGCGCGTAGATGCGGTTGAAGATGCGCAGCAAGGTCGACTTGCCGCAGCCGGAGGGACCGATCAACGCAGTGACGCGCTTTTCGGGGATCTCGATGTTGATGCTCTTGAGCGCGTGGTACTTGTCGTAATAGAAATCCAGATTGCGTGCGGCCACCTTCACCGGCGCCTGTGCCGTCGGCGCCCCCGTGGCGGCCGGGACAGCGATGCGATGCATCGGCTTGGCGTTTTGGAGATCGTTCATGTCGGGTGTCCGGAAGGAAAGGTCAGTCATTGGAGATCTTGTTGCGCAAGAGCAGGGCGCGCGCGCCGAGGCTGACCAGCAACACGAACACGGTCAGCACCAGCGCGCCGGCCCAGGCCAGCGTCTGCCAGGTGTCGTACGGGCTGCCGGCGAATTGATTCATGATCACCGGCACGCTGGCCATTGGCTGGAAGATGTTGCTGTTCCAGTACTGGTTGCCGAATGCGGTGAACAGCAGCGGTGCGGTCTCGCCGCTGATGCGCGCCAGCGCCAGCAGCACGCCGGTGACGATGCCTGCCGATGCGCTGCGGTACAGCACCTGCACCGTGACTTTCCACTGGGGAATGCCCAGCGACAATGCCGCTTCTCGCATCTGCGCCGGCACCAACCGCAGCATTTCGTCGGTGGTGCGCACCACAACCGGCAGCACGATGAAGGCCAGCGACAGCGCACCGGCGAATGCCGAAAAGCGCCCGCCGGTCTGCATCACGTACAAGGTGTAGACGAACAGGCCCAGCACGATCGAGGGCGCCGACAACAGGATGTCGTTGACGAAGCGCACCACCACGCCGGCCTTGCGCGCGTTGCCGTACTCGGCGAGCCAGGTGCCTGCAGCGATGCCCAGCGGCGTGCCGATCGCCAGTGCCAGCCCGCACATCACCGCACTGCCGAAGAAGGCGTTGAGCAGGCCGCCTTCCTGCATCGGCGGCGGCGTCATCTTGGTAAACAGGTTGAGATCGATGCCCGGCACGCCCTTGGACACCAGCGTCCACAGGATCCAGGCCAGGAAGAACAGACCAAACAACGCAGTGACGCACGAGAGCAGCAACGCAATGGCGTTGGTGACCCGGCGGCGGTTGTACAGCGATTGCGATACCGAGGCGGCGGACATCAGTTGCCCTCCCGACGCGACAGCTGCATGAGCATGAAGCGCGCGATGGCCAGCACGATGAAGGTCACGATGAACAGCACAAAGCCCAGCAGCAGCAATGCCGACCGATAGGTTTCAGTGGCCTCGCCGAAATCGTTGGCGATCAACGCCGCGATGGTGGTGCCGGGCTCCAGCAGCGACGGCGACAGGCGCACCGTGTTACCGACCACGAAGGCCACCGCCATGGTTTCGCCCAGCGCACGCCCCAGACCCAGGAACACACCGCCGATCACCGCAGAGCGGGTGTAGGGCAGCACGATGTCCCAGCTCACTTCCCACTTGGTGGAGCCCAGCGCGTATGCCGACTCCTTCAAGCGCGTGGGCACAGTCAAAAACACTTCGCGCATCACCGAGGAGATGAAGGGAATCACCATGATTGCCAGCACGAAGCCGGCGGTCAGCAGGCCGATGCCCAACGGCGGGCCCTGAAACAACGGGCCGATCAGCGGCAGCGTGCCGAGATGATCGTTGAGCCATGGTGTGACGTGCTCGGTCATCACCGGCACCAGCACGAACAGGCCCCACATGCCGTAGATGATCGACGGGATGCCGGCCAGCAGCTCGATGGCGGTGCCGACCGGGCCACGCAGCCAGCGCGGCGCCACCTCGGTCAGAAAGAACGCGATACCGAAACTCACCGGCACCGCAATCAGCATCGCGATGACCGCGGTGACCAGGGTGCCGTAGATCGGTGCCAGCGCACCGTATTTGTTTTCGACCGGATTCCAGTCGGCCGAATAGAAGAAACTCAGGCCCTGCGTCTGCAAGGCATGGCGGCCGCCCCACAGCATCGACAGCGCCGCGCTGCCGAGCGCCAACAGGACGAAAACGACCGTAGCGGCCAGCGCAAGCTTGAACAGGCGATCGGCGCGTGCGTCGCGCAGGTCGCGGCCGCGTGGCGCGGTCATCGCTTCGGGAATGGCGGTGGCATTCATTCGATTGGACTCGTCACCCGCGCAACGGCGGGAGCGTGAGACAGCAGGAACGGCGAGGCACCTTCAGGTACCTCGCCGCAGCGCAGCCCGCCGCATGGGCGGGTGCAAGGCATTACTTGAACTCGCTGCCCCAATAGGCTTCGATCTGCTTCACCAGTTCCGGCGGCAGCGGGACGTAGTGCAATTCGCTGGCCTGGGCCTGGCCGTTTTCCAGCGCCCACTTGAAGAAGTCCAGCGTCGCCTTGCTGCGCGCGGCGTCCTTGGGCTGCTTGTGCATCAACATGAAGTTGGTCGCGGTGATCGGCCATGCCTTCTCGCCCGGCGCATTGGTGATCACCAGATTGAAGTCACGGGCGTTGGCCCAGTCGGCGCTGGCAGCGGCGGCGGCGAAGCTTTCCGCATTCGGCTCGATCCACTGGCCGGCCGCGTTCTGCAGCGAGGTGTACGGCATCTTGTTCTGCAGCGCATAGGCCAGTTCGACGTAGCCGATCGAGCCCTTGATCTGCTGCACGTACGAGGCCACGCCCTCGTTGCCCTTGCCGCCCACGCCACCCGGCCACTGCACCGAGGTGCCTTCGCCGACCTTGCTCTTCCACTCCGGGCTGACCTTGGACAGGTAGTTGGAGAAGTTGAAGGTGGTGCCCGAACCATCCGAGCGATGCACCAGGTTGATCTTGGTGGCGGGCAGGGTCACGCCCGGGTTGGCCGCGACAATGGCCGCGTCGTTCCACATCGTGACCTTGCCCAGGAAGATGTCGCCCAGCAGGGCGCCGGTCAGGCGCAGCTTGCCCGGCGCGATGCCTTCCAGATTCACCACCGGCACCACGCCGCCGATGGCGGACGGGAACTGGCCCAGGCCAGCCTGTTGCAGTTCGGCGCTGTCCAGCGGCTTGTCGGTCGAACCGAAATCCACCGTGCCGGCCTTGATCTGCGCAATGCCGCCGCCGGAGCCGATCGACTGGTAGTTGACCTTGTTGCCGGTGGCGGCGTTGTAGTCGGCCGACCACTTGGACACCAGCGGATAGATGAAGGAAGCACCGGCGCCGGAAATTTCAGCGCCCTTGCTGTCGCTGGCGGCGGCGCTTGCGGCCGGCGCGCCCTTTGCGGCGTCCGCGGACTGCGCGTCCTTGCCGGGCGAGCACGCGGCCAGGGCAAGGGCAAGGGCAATGGTGAGGGACAGGGCGGTCAGGCTGGCCGACTGCAATTTCATGGAAGCTCCGAGGCTGGATTGGCCGGTGTCTCCGGCAGGCCACGCTATGAAATGATGTTTTTGTTACACCTGCATGACAGTGCCTTCTGGCCAACGCATCACAAAAAAAGACGCGGACCACGGAGGGCGTTGCACCCTCCGGGATCCGCGTCCCGGGGCCGACGCCGGGGAGAGAGACGGCGTCGTTCCGTCACGCGTTTTCGTGATTGCTGCCGAGCCTCGGTGCGGGCCACTTGGTTGCCATTTCAGGCGGCCATGCAGGTCGCCGGCATGGACCAGATAACCGCCCATGCCGTTTCAAGCATGGCTTGCCCACCTTGGCGCTACACCAGAGCCCTGCGCCGTAATTAGTGCGGCAGATTCTTGGCCCAGTACGCCTCGATCTGGGTCACCAGCGTGTCCGGCAGCGGCACGTAGTCCAGCTGTTTGGCCTGCGCATCGCCCTTGGTGTAGACCCAGCGGAAGAATTCCAGCGTGTTCTTCAGGCCAGCCGGGTTCTTCGGCTTTTTCTGCACCAGAATGAAATTGGTCGCCGTGATCGGCCAGGCGTTATCGCCGGCCGCGTTGGTCATCACCAGATAAAAGTCCTTGGCCGTGCCCCAGTCGGCGCTGTTGGCAGCGGCGGCGAAGGTTTCATCCGACGGCTGCACGAACTTGCCGGCCGCGTTCTTCATTGCGGTGTAGGCCATCTTGTTCTGCAGCGCGTACGACAGCTCGACATAGCCGATGCCGCCCTTGATCTGCTTCACGTAGGCAGCCACGCCCTCGTTGCCCTTGCCGCCAATGCCGGTCGGCCACTGCACGGCAGTCCCTTCGCCAACCTTGCTCTTCCAGTCAGGATTGACCTTGGACAGGTAGTTGGTGAAGTTGAAGCTGGTGCCCGAGCCGTCGGAGCGGTGCACCACGGTGATCTTGCCTCCCGGCAGTTTCACGCCCGGGTTGAGCGCGGCGATGGCCGGGTCGTTCCAGGTGCTGACCTTGCCCAGGAAGATGTCGCCCAGGGTCTTGCCGTCCAGCTTCAGCGCGCCTGCCGCCACGCCGGGCACGTTGACCACCGGCACCACGCCGCCGATCACCGAGGGAAACTGCGCCAGGCCGGCCGCGGCCAGTTCTTCCGGCTTGAGCGGGGCGTCGGACGAGCCGAAGTCCACGCTGGCCGCCTTGATCTGGGCAATGCCGCCGCCAGAACCGATCGATTGATAGTTGACCTGCTTCTTGTTGGCGGCGTTGTAGTCGGCCGACCACTTGGACATCACCGGGTAGATGAACGACGCACCGGCACCGGTGACATCGGCAGCCTGGGCGCACAGTGCCAGCGAGGCGGCGAGTACGCCGACGGCCAGACGGGTCTTGAAGGAGTGGATCACGGAACAGCTCCTGTAGCGAAGGGATGAGGACGTCCCGCCGTGGTGCCATTGCAGGGCAACGGCATGACCATGCGGTGTCTGGGACATGACAGGCCGATGACGGCGTTGCGCCGTCGGATGTTTGGGCCGGTAGGAAGTGGCGGCAGCGACGCACTTACCAGTAGAACTGCGCGCGTGCTTCGATGATCGACGGATTGTCGTCGACCAGACCGCGCGTGCTGCTGTTGTACCGGGTGCTGTCGACCTTGGCGTAGTCGAGCGCGAACTTGAAATTGGAGCGCCAGTACCAGTTCGCGCCGACCGTCCAGATGTTCATCTTGCCGCCCAGCACGCCATCGACAAACGGCGTGTTGCCATTGGCGACCAGGTGGCCATCGTTGAGGTCGAGGGTGTCGTAGCGCACCGCCAGCTGCCACATGCCCGATGCCGGCTCGTTGGGCAGCGGGGTGGTCGGCACGCCAGCCTTGTAGCCCCAGGTTTCGCCGGTGAGGTTCCAGACGCCGCTCACGTACCAGCCGTCGCTCTTGTAGTCATGCGCATTGGCACCGATGCGGTTGGCGTTTTCCTGGAAGTACTCGCTCTGCAGCTTGAACGGCCCGGTGATCCACATCGCCTCGGCACCGGCCACGCCGACGTTGTCCACATTGGTGATGGCGCCGCTGTCGATCAGGCGAACCGTGGTCAGGTCCGCGTCGGGGCGTGCGCGCAGGCGCAAGGTGTCGTCGTCGGTGTCGTAGGCGAGGTAGCTCAGGCCGAAGTGCAGCACGTTGCCAGTCTCGTTGATCGGCGCCCAGGTGCCACGCGCGCCATAGCCGTTGCCGTGCGCCTGGTTACGGGTCAGCTCGCGGCCGAATGCACTGGCGGTCACGCTCCAGTTATTGTCGCCCATGCCATAGGCCACGCCCAAGCGGCGCGAGATGCCATAGGTGTTCGTCACCGACGCCTTCGACACGAAGTCGTTGTTCTTGGTGCTGGACAGTTCTTCCAGGCTGTTGGGCTGCTTGAACTGGCCGATCTGCAGGTAATTGTTCGCGTTGCCGCCGAACTTGTACTTGATGTTGTTGTCCAGGAACCGGCCGGTGCTGCGAATGGTGGTGCCACGGATGGTGACTTCCTTCAGCACGCTCGGGTCGTAGCCGGCGACCCATTCGAAGTTGCCCGGGCCCTTGCCCTTGAGGACCAGCTCGGCGCGCCGGATGCTGAATTCGGAATTGTCGCCATTGGCGCCGATCGGACCATTGAGGTCCTGCACATCGTTGTGGAACCAGTTGCCGTCGGCCTGGACCAGGCCTTCCAGCGAGATTTCCGAACCGCCGATCACATCGATGGCGATCTCGGCGTGTGCTGCAGGAGCGGCCAGTGCCAGCAGCAGCGCGGAACCAAGCAGGGTGGGAGCGAGTTTCATAGATGCCTTGCGACCTGAGAAAGTGGACGCAGGCTAGGGTGTGAAGGTTGCGTTAATGTGACAAGACAACAGAAACGTAATAAGTGATTTTTGCCAATAAAGACAAGAGTTTACGAGTGTTTAAACTATGTCATCGTGTGTCAAAAAGCTGAACGGCGATGATTCATGACAGCACGCTGCGCCGACCTCAAATCCTTGAATTTGCAAGCGGCGCCGCTGACGGCCTGAACTGGAGCCACGTCAGCCTGAACATATGCGTCAGTTTGTGCGGCGCACCACTTGCATGCGTGGCGTCAAAATTGTTAGCTTCGAGGCCATGTTTACTCGATTCCTCCAAATGCTGTTGGTCTGCCTGCTCGCGCTCTCCGCGTGGTCGGCAGCCAACGCGCACGCGCGCATGCATGATGCGTTCGTGGGCGACGGCTTGGCGGTCATGGTGGATGCTGGCGAAGAACGCGATGCAGTTGAAGATCCGCAGGACGACGGCGATACACAGAGCCAAGTCGACACACAGCCTGCAGACGATATCCCCTTGCTCTCCCAAGCATGGCCGATGCTGGCGCGGTATTCCCCCTCTTGGCATGCGCATCACGCGCCGGCAAATCAAAAACGCGACCTGATCCCACAGCTGCGTCCTCCAAACGCACTGCTTGGCTGATCCCCGCTGTCGCTCCACCCGGTGCGTTCCGCGCCGGATTCCTACTTGATTTGTTTGTCTTTGCAATTCGCGGTTTGCGCCGCGGACGGCTATTCGTTGCCTAGAGGAATCTCCCATGGAAAGTTTGCTAGAAGGTTTTCGTCATTTCCGTAAGGAAGTCTATCCGCGCCAGAGTGCGCGCTTTCAGGAACTGGCGGGCGGCCAGAGCCCGCATACGCTGTTCATCACCTGCGCAGATTCGCGCGTCATGCCGGAGCTGATCTTCTCCGCACAGCCAGGCGAACTGTTCGTCTATCGCAATATCGGTAATGTGGTGCCGCCGTACTCGCAACATGTCAGTGGCGTGGTGGCAGCGATCGAATACGCCATCGCAGTGCTGGGCGTGCGCCATATCGTGATCTGCGGTCATACCGACTGTGGCGCGATGAAGGCAGTGCTCAAGCCGGAGTCGCTGGAAGACGTGCCCTCCGTGGCAGCGTGGCTCAAGCACACCGATGCGGCGCGTCATGTCACCGCGCATCACGGGCACGATCCACAGAGCCCGGATGCGTTGAGCTGCATGACCGAAGAGAACGTGGTCTCGCAGCTGGACCATCTGCGCACGCAGCCGGTGGTGGCAGCACGCCTGGCGGCAGGCACCTTGCGCATCCACGGCTGGATCTACGATATCGCCCACGGGGAGATCCGCGCCTTCGATGCCGAGAAGGGTGGCTTCCGGCCACTGCTGGCCGAAAGCACCCCCGAAGCCACTCCACGCCCGCGACTGCAGCAAGTCGTGCGCGCTGAACTCGCCTGACGGAGCCTGCCATGAACACATCAGGTATCGGCGGATACTTCCGTCAGGGACTGTTCGGGCGTGATTTATTGGCGTCTGTAGTGGTTTTTCTTGTTGCGCTGCCGCTGTGCATGGGTATCGCGATCGCATCCGGCATGCCGCCCGCCGCAGGTCTGATCACCGGCATCGTTGGTGGTCTGGTCGTCGGCTTTCTGGCGGGTTCCCCGCTGCAGGTGAGCGGACCGGCCGCCGGCCTGGCTGTGTTGGTGTTCGAACTGGTCCGGGAGCACGGCGCTGTTGCGCTCGGGCCGGTGATCTTGGTGGCCGGTGCGATTCAGCTGATTGCCGGTCTGTGCCGCGCAGGCGTCTGGTTCCGGATGACATCGCCGGCCGTGGTGGCCGGCATGCTGTCGGGCATCGGCATCCTGATCGTGGCCTCGCAGGCACACGTGTTGATGGATGCCGCGCCCAAGGCACGCGGTCTGGAAAACTTCGCCGCATTGCCTGGCGTGTTGTGGCAGGCCATCAGCGAGGGGACCGGCCGTAATGCGCTGTTCGTGGGTCTGGCGACGATCGGTATCATCCTGGCCTGGGACAAGCTGCGCCCGCAGCGTCTGCGGTTTCTGCCGGGTGCATTGATCGCGGTGGTAGTTGTCACCGCGACCGTGCAGTTGCAAGGCTTGAACGTCAATAAGGTCGACGTGCCGACCAACCTGTTCTCTGCGATCAGCATCCCCAGCATTTCCGACATCTTTGGCGTGTTCAACCACACCTTGCTGGTCTCGGCTGTGACCTTCGCCTTCATCGCCAGCGCCGAAACCTTGCTGTCGGCGGCGGCGGTGGACCGTATGCATCAAGGCGCACGGACGCAATACGACCGTGAGCTGGCGGCGCAGGGCGTGGGCAATATGCTCTGCGGCTTCCTGGGTGCTTTGCCGATGACCGGCGTGATCGTGCGCAGCGCGGCCAATGTGCAGGCCGGTGCGGCAACGCGTGCATCGACCATCCTGCACGGCAGCTGGCTGCTGGTGTTCGCCATGCTGTTGCCGTGGCTGTTGCGGATGACGCCGGTGGCGTGCCTGGCTGGCATCCTGGTCTATACCGGCGTGAAGATGATCAAGATCGGGCAGGTCAAGGAGCTGGCGACCTACGGTCGCGGAACGGCCGCGATCTACCTGGCGACCACCTTCGCGATCGTGGCCACCGACCTGCTGACCGGCGTGCTGATCGGCTTCGGTCTGTCGCTGTTCCGTCTGGCACTGCATTCTTCGCGTCTGAAGGTGGAGGTGCGCGAGCACGCCGACAAGAAGGACGAAATGCATCTGACCCTGCAGGGTTCGGCCACCTTCCTGAAGGTGCCGGCGATGGCACGTACGCTGGAAAGCGTGCCGCCGAACACTGCGCTGCATCTGGATGTGGCCAAGCTGCACCACGTCGATCATGCCTGCATCGAGTTGTTGCGCGACTGGAGCCGCAATGCAGCCTCGCGCGGCTGCGAACTGGTGGTGGACTGGAAGGAACTGGATCGACGTGTCGAAGGCCAGCCCACGGTGGATGGCGCGCTGGTGGAACAGCGCGTCGAACAGGCGAAGGCTGCGTAAAGTGTCGTAAACGCCCGGCGTTCGCGCCGGGTGACCCCTATCGTGATCGGATGATGCATGGCGCCGATAGACGCATCATCCGGTCGCGATTTTCTTTGGGCGGGAGTGGGGATTCGGGATCGTAAAAGCTTGCGGCCTTGCGGTTGCTGCGCATGGATCAGGGCGCGCGGTTACGTCGTTGCTTCGGCTACATTGCTGCCTCAACTCCTGGTTTTTGCTTGCCGCTCAGGGGCCGGCGGCGTCTTGTCGCGATAGCGGCATAGATCGTGGATCACGCAGCCCGGGCAATCCGGCCTGCGTGCCTTGCAGACGTAGCGTCCGTGCAGGATCAGCCAGTGATGCGCATCGTGCAGGAATTCGGCCGGAATCACCTTGACCAACTTGTCTTCGACCGCGCGCACGTCCTTGCCTGGCGCAAGACCGGTTCGGTTGGAAACGCGAAAGATATGCGTGTCCACGGCCATGGCGGGCTCGCCGAAGGCGGTGTTGAGCACCACGTTTGCGGTCTTGCGGCCAACGCCGGGCAGCGCTTCCAGTGCGGCGCGATCATGCGGCACGTCGCCACCATAGCGCTCCAGCAGGATGCGGCAGGTGGCGATGACGTTCTTGGCCTTGGCGTTGAACAGGCCGATGGTGGAGATATATCGCTTCAGGCCTTCTTCGCCGAGATCGAGAATGTCGCGCGGGGTATTGGCCACCGGATATAGCTTGCGGGTCGCCTTGTTGACGCCGACATCGGTGGCTTGCGCCGACAGCAGCACCGCGATCAATAACTCGAATGGGGTGGTGTATTCCAACTCGGTGGTGGGGTGCGGATTGAGTTCGCGCAGGCGCGCGAACATTTCCTGTATCTCGGGCTTGCGCATGCTGCTGCCACGACGCGCCGGCGCCGTTGTCTGAGGTATGTTCATGGCTGCGCTCCGCCAGCGGCTTTCGCCTTTGCGCGTGCCAGGATGGCAGCGGCCAGCGGCGGCAGTGCGGGCGTTGCCGGTTGGCTGGGTGCCGGGGCGGGCGCCCTGCGCGCGTCGCGTTCGGCAGCCCGACGGTGCAGGCGAGCGGAGCGCGCGCGATAGCGTTCGCGCGCGGCCCAGGCGTCTCGTAGACGGCGTTGCGCGCTTAGCAACGTGGCGCAGACCTGCGGGTAGTCGGCGTCCAGCGCGTCGTGCTGCGGGTCGGGCAGATACGCCATCAAGCCGAGTGCCAGCGCACGATCCAGGTCGTCGGCCTGCACACAATCGAACAACAGCAGCGGCAATGGACGCGATTCCGGGGTGGGGTCGAGCGTCATGGCGATATCAACGATTGCGGAACTGGGCAGGGCGTTTGTCGAGAAACGCGCGAGTGCCTTCGCGCATATCGTCAGTGGCGAATAACAACGCAAATTGCGCGGTTTCCAGCTGCAGGCCCTCTTCGATGGCGCATTCGCCGCCGAACACCACCGCATCGAGAATGCCGCGCAGCGCCAGCGGCGCGGCGGTTGCCAGGCGTTGCGCCAGCGCCAGCGTCTCTTCGTGCAGCGCATCCGCTTCGACCACGCGATTGACCAGGCCCAGTTGCAATGCGCGGGCTGCGTCGATCGGCAGGCCGAGCAGACACAGTTCCAGCGCTGCGGCGCGACCGGTGAGACGCAGCAGGCGCTGCGTGCCGCCAAAGCCGGGAATCAGGCCGAGATTGATTTCAGGTTGCCCCAGGCGCGCTGTTGCTGCGGCGATGCGCAGGTGGCACGCCATCGCCAGCTCCAGGCCACCGCCCAGCGTAAAGCCATTGATCATCGCGATCACCGGCTTGGGCATGCGCTCGATCCGGCGCATCAGCCGCTGGCCCAGCAGCGAGAATTCGCGGCCCTGGATTGCCGACAGATCGCTCATTTCCGCGATATCCGCACCCGCCACGAAGGCCTTGGGGCCGGCGCCGGTGAGAATCACGGCGCGTACATCGTCCGCAGCGGCTGCGTCTTGGAACGCCTGATCCAGCGCCTGCATGGTCGCCTGGTTCAAGGCGTTCAGTTTGTCCGGCCGGTTGACCGTAATGGTCCGGACGCTGGCGTGATCGGCGATCAGAATGACGTGATTGGACATGTGAACCCTTGCGAACGTAAAAAAATAGTAAATGCGGAACTTCCGAAAGCCTTGCTGGTCCTAGCTTTCGCGATAAGTAGCGGTTCGGTATCGCGGCCGTTATCCTAGCGCGTCATCTCAGGCGGCAGACCCGTCCTGTGCCACCACCCTGGAGAATTGTTTGATGAAGTTGCGTTCTATCGCGGTCGCCGTGGCGGCCCTGGCCCTGACGGGCAATGCACTGGCCCAGGACACGACGTCCGAGAAGGGCAAGTTGAGCTATTACTTCGGCTATGACTACGGCAACAATCTTGCCGAGCTCACCGGCCGCGGCGAGCAGCTCGACATCAACTCGGTGGTAAAGGGTCTGCAGGACGCCTATGCCAAGAAGCAGCCGGCGATCACTGCCGACCAGCTGAAGCCGGCAGTTGAAGCGTTCCAGAAGCGCGAGCAGGGCCGTGCCCAGCAGGCCAAGGCCGAGTACGACAAGGCCGCTGCGGCCAACAAGACCAAGAGCGATGCGTTCCTGGCCAAGAACAAGAGCACCGCTGGCGTGCAGACGCTGCCGAGCGGCGTGCAGTACCGCGTGATCGAAGCCGGCAAGGGCGCCAAGCCGACCCAGGCCAGCACCGTGCAGCTGGAAGTGGCCGGTCCATTCCCCTTCGGCGACCGCGAGAAGGCGCGTCCGGCGCAGCAGATCCCGGCCATCAAGGTCAGCGAGGTCGAAATGCAGGCCATGCGCGACACGCTGCTGCAGATGCCGGCCGGCTCGAAGTGGGAAGTGACCCTGCCGCCGGAAAAGGCCTACGGCGCCGATCCGCGTACCCCGTTCCCGCCGAACGTGGCTGTGCAGTTCGAGATCAAGCTGGTCAGCGTCAAGTAATTGCACGCGATGTTGCTGCCACAACGCCGGCCACCAGGCCGGCGTTGTCGTTTTGGTCTGGCGATTGTCTGAAGAGAGCGATGCAACGATGCAGCGGCCGCAGGACCAGCGATGAGCGGCAGTGACGTCGGATCTAATGACGGTCCCGATTTCGCTGCCGGCCCTCTGCCCAGTCCGTGTATCGGTGTATGTTCGCTGGACGCGCAGTCGCGCTGCGTCGGCTGTTTGCGCAGCCTGGATGAAATTGCACGCTGGATGAGCATGAGCGACGCCGAACGCCAGGACTATCTGCACACGGTGCTCCCGGCACGCGCGCTGACGGCACGCCTGCCCGAATACGCGCAGTTGAGGCGGGCGCTGTACCCGCTGGATACCGCGCCGGCCGGGCCGGGTTGGAACCATGCCGAGCTGATCGACCTGACCGACGGCGACGCCTCTGCCGAAGCGGCGGTGTTGTGCGGGCTGGTGCCGCGGGAGCAGGGAACGACGGTGTTGCTGACCCGGCGCACGGACAGCCTGCGCCATCACGCTGGGCAGGTCAGCTTCCCTGGTGGACGGATGGAGACGTCCGATGCCGACGCCGCCGCTGCAGCGCTGCGCGAGAGTTGCGAAGAAATTGCGCTGGGCGCGCAGCAGGTGCATGCCATCGGATACCTGGATCCGTTTCTGACTGTCAGTGGATTTCGGGTGACGCCCGTGGTGGCGGTCATCGACCCGGGGTTCGTGGCGGTGCCGCAGCCGGATGAAGTGGCGGACGTCTTTGAAGTGCCACTGGCCTATCTGATGGACCCGAACAATCTACGCAGTGTGGAACTGGAATTCCGCGGGCGCCCGCGGCGCGTGCTCGAATACGATTGGCCTGTCCATCGCATCTGGGGCGCTACCGCCGCCATTCTTCTCAATCTTCGTCGTCGCCTGGAGCAGGTTGCATGAGTGTCGATCCGAACTGGACCACGCTGGTCGATGCCGCCACGCTGGCGGCCGCGTTGCAGCATCCGCAGCTGTGTCTGCTGGATGCGCGTGCCGCCCCACCGACCGCGCCAGACCCGCACGCAGCGCGCAAGGCGTACGCGCAGGGGCATCTGCCCGGCGCGCACTACGCCGATCTCGACCAAGACCTTGCAGAGCTGTCGCGGCCGGCGCAGGGGCGGCACCCGTTGCCGCACAGCGCGGCATTTGCCAAACGTCTGGGCGAATGGGGCATCGATCCGCACACCCAGGTCGTTATCTACGACGCGGCCGATGGCAGCATGGCGGCCGCGCGCGCGTGGTGGATGTTGCGACTGATGGGGCATCGCCGGGTGGCGGTGCTGGACGGCGGCTTGGCCGCGTGGCGTGCTGCCGGGTTTGTGGAAAGCACCGAGTCACCTGCAGTGCGTGATGGCGCCGCGTATCCCGGCAGTTTCGATGCCGCCGCGGTCGTGGATGCCGAGCAGATCGTGCAGCGACTGCAGCAGGCGCCGGGCTGGTTGCTGGATGCGCGGGCAGGCGAGCGTTTCCGTGGCGAAGTCGAGCCGATCGATCCGGTCGCCGGGCATGTTCCGGGTGCGGTGAATCGCCCGTTGGGGCTGAGCTTGCGTGATAGTCGCTTCAAACCAGCTGCCGAACTGCGCGCGGAGTTGTCCGCGTTGCTGGGTGCCTACCGGCCCGAGCAGGCGGTGGTGATGTGCGGGTCGGGTGTCACGGCCTGCCATCTGTTGCTGGCATTGGAAGTGGCCGGGTTATCAGGAGCGCGCGTCTACGCCGGTTCCTGGAGCGGTTGGCTGCAAGACGCCTCGCGGCCGGTCGCGACCGGCGCCTGATTGCAGGCACAATGGCGGCAGGAACGGTGACCTGTGGGGACGCAGGTTCGCTGCGCGGAGCGCAGTTTCTTGCAGTGCTGGGTGAGCCATGCGGTTGCAGTTACGGGTTGGCGCGCTGTGCGTCGCGGTGTGGACGCTGGCTGCCTGTTCAGCGGAGTCGTCCGCCGATGTCAGCGATCGGCCTGCTGCCGGTCATCGAAATGCGGCGCAGCACGATGTGCACGAGGTCGCGCTGGAACACGCGCGTGCGGAGCGGCTGAGGCAGCTGCGTGCGCCCGACGGGTGGTTGAGCTATACCGGTTCGGGGCGCGTGCGCGCCGGCCAGTACCGTGTGGGCAGCGACCCGCATAGCGATATCGTCCTGCCTGCCGGCCCTGCCCAGCTGGGGCAACTGACGTTGGATGCTGCAGGGCAGGTGCGCTTTCGCGCAGATGCCGCCGCGTCGGTGGCGCTCGATGGGCAGCGCGTCGATGAGGTGCGCCTGGAACCGGAGCGGGTAGGGCAGCGCGGCGACCGGCTGGACGTGGGTGGCCGGCAGTTCTATCTGGTGCAGACCGGCGCCTTGTACGGCTGGCGCTTCCGCGACCCGGCAGCGCCGGCGCTGACGCAGTTCGACGGGCTGGACTATTTCCCGACCGATCCGCAGTGGCGCATCCAGGCGCAGTGGCAACCCTATCCAACGCCGCGCACGACGACCTTACTGACGTCGATCGGCACGCCGCTCACCGTGGAGGTGCCGGGAGAAGCGGTGTTCTCGCGCGATGGTCACCAATACCGCTTGCGTCCGCTGCTGCAGGACGATGGTCAGGGCCTGTTCTTCCTGTTCGCCGACCGCACCAGCGGCAAGGAAAGTTATGGCGGCGCGCGTTATCTGTTCGCCACGTTGCCCCGCGATGGTCGGGTGGTCCTCGATTTCAATCTGGCCGAAAATCCGCCATGCGCACTGACGCCCCATGTGGTCTGCCCCATCGCGCCGCCTGACAACCGGTTGGACGTGGCAGTCAATGCCGGCGAGAAGACCTACCGTGCGACCGAACGTTGAGCGTGCTGCAACGGGTTGACGGTGTGCGAAGGAAGAGATGTTTTTCGATGGGTCATCAAAGCATCCGAGCGCTATCACGTGCGTGTTCTGCAGGCGACGCTGTCTTTCGACGGCACGATTGGCACGCATGTTGAACCGCTTCTCGCCGCTGTCGGCGCTATCTGGCGCCACCGGGGGCAAGACCGACGTAACGCGGTGACTCGCCCATCGGCGTCGCGGTAGACGTGCATGAGCCGGAGTGTTTGCAGGTGGCTGCCGATCCCGCGCCCGTCACGCCGGTGCGGTGGTTGGGCAGCGTCTCTTGTACCCGCTCCAGATGGACCGGCAAACACCTGTCGGATGCAGGCGTCGTCCGGTTTTCTGCAACTGCCTCCTAACGTGGCGTGTGCGACCAGCTCACCGCCGCTTCGATACGTGACCACGGAAACAACGGTCCGGGGTCGAGCTTGCGTTGAATCTTGCGCGACGGGTCGTCGCTGGCCGCTTCCTGGGTGGTATCCAGCGCCTGATGGCCGGCGATGCGCCGCACCGACGGCAACTGCTGCTGGAGCCATTGCAACAAGGTGATCAGCGCTGCGATCTGTGCTTCGGGATACGGGTCGGTCATCTCCTGATGCCGCGAATCCAGCCAGTGTGGATAACGGCCGCGGTTGACCAGTTCGATGCCCAGCGTATGCGGGTTATGCCCGCGCACATGATGCGCAACGCGCTCCAGGGCGACGTATTGCTGGATGCTGCCGTTGCGATCGAGGTAGTAATGCCCGCTGTTGCCGGTGCCGCTGTCATAAAGCACGCGTTCGCCGTATTCGCGCGCCATCGCCATGTCCGGCAATTCGGTGCAATGGATGACCACCATGTCGATCTGGGTGAGCGCACGCCTGGCCAACCGCGATTCGTAGGATAACGGCGCGTAGGTGATTGGCGGCGACGGCAAGACGGCATCGGACATGGAGCGGATGCTAGCATTGCCCGATGGCTTTGAATCCCGACAGCCCCCTGGGCAAATTGATGGCGACGCTGCCGCAGACCGGTCAGGTCACCTGGATCGGCGTGCGCCCGGCGCGTGACGTGGCGATGCTGGAGGTGGACGCGGCGCAGGTCACCACCGGTATTGGTCTTGTGGGAGACCGCTACAAGGGTGGCAGCGGCAAGCGCGGCGTGACCCTGATCCAGGCCGAGCATCTGCCGGTGATTGCAGCGTTGTCGGGACACGCCACCATCGCGCCGGCGACGCTGCGGCGCAACCTGGTGGTGTCCGGCATTCCGTTGGTCGCGTTGAAAGGGCGGCGATTCCGAATCGGTGAAATTGAACTGGAAGGCACCGACCCGTGCGACCCGTGTTCACGCATGGAAGATGCCCTGGGCGCAGGCGGCTACAACGCCATGCGCGGCCACGGTGGGCTGTGCGCACGCGTCCTGCGCGGCGGCGTGCTGCGCATCGGCGATACGGTGCAGGCGCTATGAGTCGCGGCCATTGCATCCTCTCGCACGGCTTCGAAAGCGGCCCGGACGCGTTGAAGGTCACCGCGCTGGCCAACGTGGCCGAGCAGTTGGGCTGGACCCACGAACGCCCGGATTACACCGACCTGGATGCACGCCGCGAGGTGAGTACGCTGGGCGACGTGCGAGGCCGGCTGCAGCGCCTGCTGGAAATCGCGCGGGCGGCGGCCGAGAAAGGGCCGGTGGTGCTGGTCGGTTCCAGCCTGGGCTCGTATATCGCCGGGATGGTGTCCTTGCAGGTGCCCACGCGCGGCCTGTTTTTGATGGTGCCGCCGACCAAGATGGGCCCGATGCCGGCGCTGGATGCCGCACCGGTGCCGATCTCGATCGTGCATGCCTGGCGCGACGAACTGATTCCGGCTGCCGACGTGATCGCCTGGGCGCAGGCCCGGCATGCGCGCCTGCTGCTGGTGGACGACGACCATCGCCTTGCCTCGCACGTCGACGCGTCGGCACGCGCGTTCGCAGAGTTGTTGCAGAGCCTGTGATGCGGACGGTTCCCAGCCATGGCTGCGCGTGGTGCCACCGATGAACGTGTTGATCCGCGAAGCCACCGAAGGCGACGCTGCCGCCATCGAACTTCTGACCATGGTGGCCTTCATGCGCGCCGAACACAGCCGGCATGACGAGCACCAGGTGATTGCAGGATTGCGTCAGGACGGCGCACTGGCATTGTCGTTGGTGGCCGATCACGACGGCTATGTGGTCGGGCATCTGGCCGTCTCGCCGGTGGCGCTGTCCGACGATTCGCCCGGCTGGTTCGCGCTTGGCCCGCTGGCCGTGGGGCCCGGCCACCAACGGCAAGGGCTGGGCACGCGGCTGGTGCAGGCAGCGCTCGCCACGTTGCGCGAGCGCGGCGCCGCGGGCTGCCTGGCGCTGGGCGAGCCGGCGTTTTTCCGGCGCCTGGGCTTTGCGGTCGAACCTGGCCTGGTGTTGCCCGAGGCGCCTGCATCGGAACTGCAAGCCCTGGCATTCGGCGACCGGCTGCTGCCGCTGGCCGATGTGTCCTACCACCCGGCGTTCGGGCTGGGTTGAGCGCGAGCTGCAGGCGCCCTGCCTGTTGCGCGGGTGTCGCGGCCAGTGCGGCGGGTTAGACTGGACGCACTTAACCTTCGGGGATTGGTCCGATGCGCCATTGATGCCGCCGTCGTGATGACGGCCTTACCCGCTGCTGGTCCGGTTGGATCGGCGCGTGTGCTGGCATGCAATGGAGACCCGTATGACCTGTCCGTCGCTGACGCTGGAAAGCGTTGCATATGTGCTGCCCGATGGCAGCCCGCTATTTTCCGATCTGAACATCCATATCGACCAACGCGCTACCGGTCTGGTCGGGCGCAATGGCGTGGGCAAGAGCGTACTTGCGCGTCTGCTGGCCGGTGAGCTGCTCCCCAGTGCCGGGCGGTGCGTGCGCAGTGGCAGCGTGCACTACCTGCCGCAACGGGTGAGCGTGGCGCCGGGGCAGCGCGTTGCCGACCTGGCCGGTGTCGCGCCGCTGCTGGATGCGTTGGACCGCATTGCCGCCGGCAGTGTTGCGCCCGCCGATTTTGAACGCGTTGGCGAGCGCTGGACGGCCCATGCGCAAGAACTGGAACGGCAAGGCCTGGGTGGACGCGGTCCGCATGCACCGGCGGCGCAACTGAGCGGCGGCGAAGCGATGCGCGTGGCGCTTGCCGGTGCGTTTGTGAGCCAGCCGGATGTTCTGATCCTGGACGAGCCCAGCAATCACCTGGACGGTCCGCAACGCCAGCGGCTGATGGATCGGTTGCTGGCGTGGCGCGGCGGCTTGCTGGTGATCAGCCACGACCGCGGCGTGCTCGAGGCGATGCAGCGCATCCTGGACTTGTCCGCGCACGGGCTGCGCAGCTACGGCGGCAATTACGGGTTCTATGCGCAGCAGCGCGCCAGCGAGCAGCAGGCCGCCAGCGATCTGCTGGCCCAGCGCAAACATGCACGCGCACGCGGCGAGCAGGTGTTGCGCGCGCAGCTGCAGCGTCAACAGCACCGCCAGGCACGCGGCGCGCGTGCTGCGGGGCAGGCCAATCAGGCCGCGATCCTGCTTGGCGGGCAGAAGCAGCGCAGCCAAGTCAGCGCAGGCCGACTGCAACAGCAACGTCAGGCCGAGCAGGCGCGGCTGAGCGAGGCGGTGGCGCAGGCTGCAGCGCAGGTGGAGGTCGATCCGGCGCTCGCTGTGTTGGCGCCGACCTTGCCCGCCAACACGCCGCGGCGCCTGGCGACGCTGCGGCAGGTGGAGGTGGCGGACGCGCGGCTGGGCGGGCGACGCGTGGACCTGCTGCTGCAGGGGCGGCCGCGGATTGGTCTGGTCGGCCCGAACGGCAGCGGCAAGTCCGCCTTGCTCCAGTTGCTGGCGGGGCGCCTGCAGCCAAGCGCAGGGCATTGCCAGGTGCACGTGCCGGTGGCGTATCTGGATCAGGACCTGGGGCTGCTGGACCCGGCGCGCTCGGCCGCTGCGCAACTGCAGGAGGCAAACCCGGGTGCGCCAGCCCACGTGCAGCGGCTGCGCCTGGCGCTGCTGGGGCTGGACCAGACGCGTGCCGACCTGCCCTGCAGCCAGCTCAGCGGCGGCCAGCGGCTCAAGGCGGCGCTGGCCTGCGCGCTGTACCGGGCGCAGCCGGCGCACCTGCTGTTGCTGGACGAGCCCACCAACCATCTGGATCTGGCCTCGGTGGAAGCGATCGAAGCGCTGCTGCGCGACCACCAGGGGGCGCTGATCGTCGCCTCGCATGATGCGGCCTTCCTGCAACGGTTGGGGCTGCACCAGCGCCTGGATGCCGCGCAGGCGCAGTGGCGGCTGGCGCCGTGGTGAACCGTGCAGCGTGCGACTCTGGCGCCGGGCTGGTAATGCCGGTCGCGATGGCCGACCATTTGCGGCCCGTCCACGGCGGCCGCGGCATTGCCCACCAGGGAGCCGGCCCGCCGTCCTGCTTTCACGCTCGCCGCCGCGGCCAGCGTCTTTATCGATACCTGCCTACGTGAAATTCTTCGCATCCTGCGCCAAGGGCCTGGAATACCTGCTTGCCGACGAGCTGCTTGCGCTCGGTGCCAGCAAGGCCACCGCCACTATTTCCGGTGTCAACGTCGAAGGCGAACTGCGCGATGCGCAGCGCGCCGTGTTGTGGTCGCGCCTGGCCAGCCGCGTGCTGTGGCCGCTGACCGAGTTCGATTGCCCGGACGAAGACGCGCTGTACGCCGGCGTGGCCGAACTGCCATGGGACGCGCATCTGTCGGTGGGGCATACGCTGTCGGTGGACGCGCATGTGTCCGGGACCGCCATCACCCACGCCCGCTACGCGGCGCAGCGCATCAAGGACGCGGTGGTCGACACCATGCGCCGGCAGGGCCTGGAGCGCCCGTCGGTGGACGTGGACAACCCGGACCTGCGCCTGAACCTGTCGCTGCGCAAGGGCCGCGCCACCATTTCGGTGGACCTGGGCGGCGGCCCGCTGCATCGACGCGGCTGGCGCATGGCGCAGAACGAGGCGCCGTTGAAGGAAAATCTGGCCGCAGCGGTACTGATGCGCGGCGGCTGGCCGCGCGCCTATGCCGATGGCGGCGGTCTGCTCGACCCGATGTGCGGCAGCGGCACGCTGCTGATCGAAGGCGCGCTGATGGCCGCCGACGTCGCGCCCGGTCTGCAGCGCTACGGCAGCGATGTGCCCAGCCGCTGGCGCGGTTTCGACCGCGACGGCTGGCAGCAACTGGTCGGTGAGGCGCGCGAACGCGATAGCGTCGGCCGCGCTGCGCTCAAGCAGGTGATCCACGGCAGCGATATGGACCCGCATGCCATCCGCGCTGCGAAAGAGAATGCGCACGTGGCCGGCGTGGCCGAGGCGATCTGGTTCGGCGTGCGCGAGGTCGGTGAGTTGCAGACCCCGCCGCAGGCCGCCGGCGTGGTGGTGTGCAACCCGCCCTACGACGAGCGTCTGGCCGCCGATGCCGCGCTGTATCGCCGCCTGGGCGATACCTTGCAGCGCGTCGTGCCGCAGTGGCGTGCCAGCCTGCTGTGCGGCAATGCCGAGCTTGCGTATGCCACCGGCCTGCGCGCGGGCAAGAAATACCAGCTGTTCAACGGCGCGATCGAATGCGCGTTGATCGTCTGCGAGCCGATCGCAGTGCCGCGGCGTACCCCGCTGGCGGCACCGACCGCGCTCAGCGAGGGCGCGCAGATGGTGGCCAACCGGCTGCGCAAGAATCTGCAGAAATTCAAGAAGTGGCGCGCGCGCGAAGGCATCGAATGTTTCCGCGCCTACGACGCCGACCTGCCGGAATATTCCGCCGCCATCGACGTGTACCAGCAGGCCGACGGCGACCGGCGCATCTTCCTGCACGTGCAGGAATACGCAGCGCCGGCGACGATTCCCGAGGCCGATGTGCGCCGTCGCCTCAACGAATTGCTGGCCGCCGCACGCGAGGTCTTCGAGGTGCCGGCCGAGCGCGTGGCGCTGAAGTCGCGCGAACGCGGCAAGGGCGGCAGCAAGTACGGCCGCTTCGAGCAACGCAACGAAATCGTCCACGTGCGCGAACACGGCGCGTTGCTGCGCGTGAACCTGTTCGATTATCTGGATACCGGGCTGTTCCTGGACCATCGCCCGCTGCGCGGCACCATGGCGCAGCAGTGCAGGGGGCGCCGTTTCCTCAACCTGTTCTGCTACACCGGTGTGGCCAGCGTGGAAGCGGCGGTGGCCGGTGCGGCGTCCACCACCAGCGTGGATCTGTCGGCGACGTACCTGCAGTGGTGCGCCGATAATCTTGCGTTGAACGGGCTGGCCGGCAGCAAGCACAAACTGGTGCAGGCCGATGCATTGGCCTGGCTGGAAGCCGAGCGTGCGCACTTCGATGTGATCTTCTGCGACCCACCGACCTTCTCCAACTCTGCGCGCGCGGAAGATTTCGATATCCAGCGCGAGCACGTGCGTCTGTTGCGCGCGGCCGTGGCACGGTTGGCGCCGGGGGGGGGGTTGTATTTCTCCAACAACTTCCGTCGCTTCAAGCTGGACGAGGACGGGGTGGCGGAGTTCGCGCAGTGCGAAGAAATCAGCCCACGCACCATCGACCCGGATTTCGAGCGGCATGCGCGGATTCATCGCGCCTGGCGGTTGACGACCTGAGTTCGGGCCGGTTGCGTCCGATGGCGCGCCGGCTTGGCTCGCGCAGGCGCCAGCAGACGCGGTTGCCAAGTTGCCATGCGTGCAGGCTCGGGAGCGGTGCTTGCGGCGACGCGACCGCTGTCGTGCAGGTGGGGACGGGTGGGACATGATCGCAACCGGCCCACAACAAGCCCAGCACGGGGCTGCGGTATGCTGATTCGCATGCTCTGGAGTCAACGATGACCGCACCACCTCGCATCGCTTTTCTTGCCAGCCCCGCCGAGCCGGCGGTGGCCGCGCGCGCGCGCCTGACGCAGCGCTATGGCGACCATGCGCTGGACAGCGCCGACATCGTCTGTGCGCTGGGCGGCGATGGGTTCATGCTGCAAACGCTGCACCGGCATGGCGCCTCCGACAAGCCGGTGTTCGGCATGAAGCTGGGCTCGGTCGGCTTTTTGATGAACCAGTACCGCGACAACGAGGACGACCTGCTCGAGCGCCTGCAGCGCGCCGAGCCGGCGTATCTGCGGCCGCTGGAAATGCAGGTACACACCGAATCCGGGGCCAGCGCCGGCTCGCTGGCCTATAACGAGGTCTCGCTGTTGCGGCAGACCCGGCAGGCCGCGCATCTCAGCATTGATCTCAATGGCCAGACCCGCATCGCCGAGCTGATCGGCGATGGCGTGATGGTGGCCACGCCTGCCGGCAGCACGGCGTACAACTATTCCGCGCACGGGCCGATCCTGCCGCTGGGCTCGCATACGCTGGCGCTGACGCCGATCGCACCGTATCGTCCGCGACGCTGGCGCGGCGCAATCCTCAAGGCAGATACCGAAGTACGCTTTCGCGTGCTCGACCCGTACAAGCGCCCGGTCAGCGTCACCGCCGACTCGCACGAAATTCGCGACGTGGTCGAAGTGACCATCCGCGAATCGGCGCAGCGCCAGGTCACGTTGTTGTTCGATCCCGAACACAATCTGGAAGAGCGCATCTTCAGCGAGCAGTTTGCGGTTTGAGGAGCGGGGATTTGGGATTCGAGATTCGGGATTGGCAACGGCAGCAGCGTGCCACGTCGTCTTTAGAATCGCGCGCACGCGCTACGATGCTGCGCGGATGGGCGATCAAATCCCGACCTCCAGTTCCTGCTTTAAACCAATCCCAAATCCCCAATCCCGGCCCCCCCAATGCCCGACAACTCCCCAAGGTTATTGACCGTCGCGGTGACCTCGCGCGCCCTGTTCGATCTCGAAGAAGGCCATGCCCTGTTCGAGGCCGACGGAGTGGAGGCGTATTCGGCGTTCCAGCGCGAGCATGAGGACGACATCCTGCAACCTGGCGTCGCGTTCCCGGTGGTGCGCAAGCTGCTGGCGCTCAATCACGATGTGCCCGAGGACGCGCCGCGGGTGGAAGTCATCCTGCTGTCACGCAATTCCGCCGATACCGGTCTGCGCATCTTCAACTCGATCCAGCATTACAACCTGGGCATCGTGCGTGCCACCTTCACCTCGGGCGAGCCGACCTGGCCCTACGTCAAGCCATTCGGGACCGATCTGTTCCTGTCGGCCAATCCGGAATCGGTGCGCCGCGCGCTGAGCCATGGCATCGCGGCGGCGACCATCATGCCGCGCGCACTGGGCGAACGCGCCGAGGCTGCCGCGGCAATCGTGGACAACGACGAAAGCCGGCTGTCGACGCAGCTGCGGATCGCCTTCGATGGCGATGCGGTGATCTTCGGCGACGAGAGCGAACGTATCTCGCGCGAGCAGGGCGTGGAAGCCTTCGGGCGTCACGAGCGCGAACGCGCGCGCGAGCCGTTGTCGGTGGGGCCGTTCCGTAACTTCCTGTCGGCGCTGCATACCTTGCAGGCGGCCTTTCCGCCCGGCCAGGCCTCGCCGATCCGCACGGCGCTGGTCACCGCGCGCTCGGCACCGGCGCATGAGCGGGTGATCCGCACGTTGCGCGAGTGGGGCGTGCGTCTGGACGAGGCGCTGTTCCTTGGCGGGCGTCACAAGGGCCCGTTCCTTCAGGCGTTTGGTGCGGATATCTTCTTCGACGACTCGCAGCACAACATCGACAGTGCTCGCCAGCATCAGCATGTGGCCGCCGGCCATGTGCCGCACGGTGTGGCCAACGAAGGGTAAGGCGAAGGCGGCTACGTCGCTCAGCCGGCATCATGACGCCGGTGACATCGCCAACTGGAGGTCCACCACCTTCCAGCGCAACCCCTGTGGTTCCAGCACCACCTTCAGTGGTGGCTCGCCGGGGGGGCGTTCGACGTCGATCACGAAGCGGTCCAGCGCCTCGAAGCGGTGTTCGGCGTTTTTCAGCGGTCGCGCTGGCTCGGTGGGGCCGAAGGGGTCGCCGCCCTGCAGTTCATTGCGGCCGCGCTTCCACAGCACATGCCCCTGCAACAGTGCACCGATGCCGATCGGCGTCACCAGCGTATCCACCGCTGCACCACCGAGTTGGTTCCCCAGGCCATACAGCAACGTGCCCCACGGACTGGCGGCGAGGTCTGGACCGGCTTGCCGTACCAGATAATCGTTGAGCTGGGCGCGCAGGCTGCTGCGCACACGCGGGAAGTCGACATAACGTTCCAGTGCAGCGCTGTCGCGTTGCTCGATGGCCTTGGACAGGCCATGCATGGTCATGTAAGGCCCGCCGAACCACCACGCAGTGACGGTCAGCAGGAAAGCGATGAGGACGCCGATGGCTTTTTTCATGCCGCCCAGACTGCCGCATTCGCGGCCGCGACAGGTGAAGATCAATGACTGGGGGAGCTGAGGCCATCGCCGACTGCAGCGCGTTGTAGTCCAAACCGATCGGCGCGACCAATAGCCTGGTGAGGCCCAGCGTCCGGCGCTGCTGGCCAAGCGGCAGATCCTGTGTCGTCAAAATTCCAGGTCCAAGGCCGCGCACAGGTAATCGACGAACGGCGCCAGGATCACCAGGTCCGCCTCGATGGTCTGGCGCAGTCGCGGCCCGGTCATGATGCTGTCGTCCAGGTGACGCAAGTAAGCCCAGTTGCGGTGCTTGAGATCGTCGATGAACTCGAAATCATTGGGGAAGCCGCGCGGTGCGCGCACCAGTTTTTCGCTGTCGTCCAGGCTGAATTTGCGCAGCAGTTTCGGGTTATGCGCGGCGGCCTTCCAGCTGCCGGGGTTGTCGAAAATGAACTGGCGCAGCTTGCGTTGCGTGTCCGGCTCCGGATGCCACAGGCCGGCGCCGACAAAACTTTCGCCGGGCTGCAGATGGAGATAGAACGATGGCGCCGGCACCTGGCGGCGGCGCTCATGGAACAGGCGCGCGCCTTGCCAGTTCTTGTACGGCGACTTGTCGTTGGAAAACCGCGCATCGCGATAGATGCGGAACAGCGAGCCGCCCTGGGTCTTGGGATCGGCGCGATAGTGTTCGCTCACCTGTGCCAGTGCCGGCTGCAGATCGGTGATCAGCTGCAGGAACGGCTGGCGCACGTGCGCCTCGTACTGATGCCGATGGTCGTTGAACCAGGTCTTGTCGTTGTGGCGGGCCAGGGCGCGCAGGAACTTGAAGCTGGCGTCGGAAAAGTAGGTGGTCATAACGTGCGTTGGAGGTCCGAACCCCAGGCGGCGAGCTGGTCGAGTAGGGCTTGCTTGGTAGCATCGTCGGGGTGAGCACCCCGTAAATCCGCGATCTGCGCGTGGTATTGCTCCAGGGTGACTTCGCCCAGGCCGCGGTCTTCGAGCAGGCGCTGGCGGCGATACACGTTCCAGCGCTCCTGTTCCTCGAACGAGAGTGTCTGCGGCCAGTTGCGCGCGCGGTAGCGAAACAGCAGCTCGATCAGGCGCGGATCGCGAAAGCGCGCTTCCAGCGCGCCCAGGTCGTCCGGCGCGCTGGCGCGGACCTGCGCAAGCAGGCGTTTGTCGCCTTCGGCCAGAAAGCCATCGTAGAGCGAGGCGTCGGCATCGTTGACCGCCGCGGCCGCGGCGCGCTCGCTGCCATAGACCTGGCGCACCTTCTCGGCAAGTTCAGGGCCCAGTGCGCGCAACCGTGCCGCCTTGGCCACCACCGCGTCGTGATCCACACCCAGGCGCTCAAAATCTGCAGCGCGCAGATGCTGCCAGGCCACCAGCGCGGGCGACTTGTTCAGATGCACTTCTTTTAGCGGAATACGCTGTTCGCCTTCCGGCAGGTCTGCGGCGCGGATATACAGGCGGTCTGCAATATCGTCGGGGCTGAGCCGCAACAGCACCTCCGGGTCGCCGTCCAGATCGAATACGATCACGCGGCTGTCGATGCGCGGGTGGCGCGTCAGCGGCAATACCGCCGCGGCGCACCGGCGCGAGGCGGGATAACGCTGCGAAATATGCAGCACCGGTTGCATCGCGATGACATCCAGCAAGGTGGCTGCAAAGCGCTTGTCGCGCAGGCGCAGCGCGTAGTCCCACAACCTTGGCTGGTGCTGCTGGAATTTGCGCGCCATGCCGATGGTGGCGTACACGTCCGACAAGGCTTCGTGCGCATCGCCTTCGCGCACATCGTTGGCATCGGCCAGGTGCTCCAGCTTGAACGAGGTGGCGCCATCCTCGCGCTGTGGCCAGACGATGCCGTCCGGGCGCAGCGCATGGACCAGTCGCAGCACATCCAGTAAATCCCAGCGCGAATTGCCGCCACGCCACTCGCGCTCGTATGGGTCGTAGAAATTGCGGAACAGGCCGCAGCGGATGAATTCGTCGTCGAAGCGGATCGAGTTGTAGCCCAGCGTGCAGGTCTGCGGTCGGCCCATCTGTTCGGCGATGCGTGAAAACGCCTCGGCCTCGGTGACGCCTTCGCGCAGCGCGTGCTGCGGGGTGATGCCGGTGACCATGGTGGCGTAGGGCGAGGGCAGCAGATCGTCGGCCGGCTGCACGAAAAAGCTGATGGGCTCTTCGATCATGCGCAGTTGCGCGTCGGTGCGCACTGCAGCGAACTGTGCGATGCGGGTGCGGCGTGGATCCTGGCCGAAGGTTTCCAGGTCGTAGAAGAGAAAGCTGTCAGGCATGCGGGTACGACATCCAGATGCGCGGCGCACGGCGTATGCGCTGCCGGTGCCGCCTAGTATCCCTCATTGCGGCAACGTCACGAGAAGGCGTCGCCCTGCCAGAGGCGAGCCACGTCCACGGGCGAAGCGCTCGCGTAGCGGGCCGGGTGCGGCTTTGTCAGGCGCTAATCACTACACTGGGGCGCTGCAGGTGCCTGGCAGCTGCAGGCCCCGCACCGAAGAGACATCCTTCCCCCACGCCAATCGCAAGCCGGTACGTCACCGTCGCCCGTGCAAGCATCAATGCCGTCCGCCGTGTCCTTCGCAGACGTCAGTGTGCGCCGTCCAGCGGCTCCAGGCGTGCGTGCACAACCGCTTCCAGGGCGGCCCAGTCGATGCGCGACAGATCGCTGTGCCCGCGCGTGGCCTGCACCAGGATCTCGCGCTGGATCTCGCTGCGCGCCAGCGCAATCGAATAGCGCGTGCGCAGGAACGTCACCATGGTGTAGTGCGGCACGAAGCGGGTGGGCCAGCGCGCCTGCAGCTGCTGTTCGAGCTCGCGCTGCAGCAGGAAGTCGGGGTCGTCAACGCGGTCGCGCATTTCCAGGTAGTTCTCCAGCGCCATCTGCTGGATCGCCGCCGCATCGTCGCGACGCGCAGCCTCGAAGGCGGCGAACGCGCTGGCCAGGTCGTCGTGCGCGTCCAGCTGATCTGCCAGTGCCACGCAATCTTCGAATGCGCAATTCATGCCCTGGCCATGGAACGGCACCATCGCATGGGCGGCGTCGCCGATCAGCAGTGCGCGGCCATCCAGATGCCAGCGATCCAGGGTCAGCGTGCCGAGCAGCCCCGGCGGATGCTCTTCCCAATGTTCCTTGAGTTGCGGAATCAGCGGTAATGCGTCCGGGAAATCGCGTGCGAACAAGGCGAATGCTTCATCGCCGGTACGCGTGGTGGCGAAGCTCGGCTCGCCGGCGTTGGGCAAGAACAGGGTGACGGTGAACGTCCCGCCATCGTTGGGCAGCGCGATACACATGTAGCGCCCGCGCGGCCAGATATGCAGTGCGTTGCCTTCGATCCGGAATCCGCCGCCGGGCTGCGGCGGAATTTCCAGTTCCTTGTACGAGTGATCGAGGAATTCGGTGCGTTCGCCCAGCGGCGACTTGCGCTGCATCGCCGCGCGCAACGCCGAGCCGGCGCCATCGCTGCCGATCAGGCTCTGAAAGTGGATCTCGTGCGGCTGGTCGTCGCGGTCGTCGATGAAGCGTGCATAGCCGGCGTCGAAATCCACCGTGTGCAGGCGGCGGTAGAAGTGCACGCGCGCGCCGGCCTGTTCGGCCAGATCGAGCAGGGCGACATTCAGCGCGGCGCGGTGGATCGACCAGATCACCTCGCTATCGTCGCGCCCGTAGCGTTGCAGCTGCGGTTGCCCGACCAACGGGTGCACCATGCGCCCACGCATCATCACCGCCTTGGCCATCACCGCATCTTCGGCGCCGGCCTGGCGCAGCGCATGCCGGCCGCGTTCGGCCAGCGCCAGATTGATCGAGCGGCCGGACTCGTAACCCTTGATGCGCGGGTCGCCACGCCGTTCGTACACGGTGACCTGCCAGCCGCGACGCGACAGCAGGATGGCCAGCAGACAACCGGCCAGACCGGCGCCGATCAGGGTCAGGGAACGCGGAGAAACTGGGCTCAATGCAATGTCCGGAAGCAGCCGGACGCAGCGCCGGCGAAAAGGGGAAGACAGCGACTGGCAACGACGGCGACCCTGACAGCAACGCCGGGCGGGCTGGGAGTGTACGTGGGCGCGCGGCGATTGCGCGTGCCGTACAGGTGCGCTGGTGGCACTGCAGTCAGACTGCCGCGCTCAAGCAGCCGCCCAGGCTTGCACCTGTTCCACGAAGGTATGCAGATCGCTGAAGCGGTTGTACAGCGGCACAGGCGCAATACGGATCACGTCCGGTTCGCGCCAGTCGCCTAGCACGCCGGCTGCGTGCAGGTGCTCGAACAACGCGCGGCCCTGTGCGCGTCCGCCGGCCACCCGCAGCGAGAGCTGGCAACCGCGCCGCGCTGGTTCTACCGGCGTGACGATCTGCAGCACTTGCGGCACCCGTGCGTGGATCAGCTGTTCCAGATGTCCGGTGAGCTGTTCGGACTTGGCGCGCAATGCAGCCATGCCGGACTGGTCGAACAACGCCAGCGAGGCGCGCAGCGGTGCCAGCGCCAGCACCGGTGGATTGCTCAGCTGCCAACCTTCGGCACCGGGCGAGGGCACGAACTGCGGGTCCATGCGGAAGCGGGTCTGCTGCTCATGTCCCCACCAGCCGGCCATGCGCGGCAGTTCCCTCGTTGCATGCCGCGCGTGCACGAAGCAACCGCCCACCGCGCCGGGGCCGGCGTTGAGATATTTGTAGTGGCACCACACCGCGAAATCCGCGCCGTCGTCGTGCAGGGTCAGCGGGAGATTGCCCACCGCATGCGCCAGATCGAAACCCACCGCCGCGCCCTGCGCGCGCGCCAGCCGCACGATTTCGGCCAGGTCGAAGGCCTGCCCGGTGCGGTACTGGATGCCCGGCCACAGCACCAGCGCCAGGCGCGGACCATGCTGCGCAATGGCCTCGGCGATGGCCGACATCGACACGGTGCCGTTGGGTTCGTCGGCTTCCACTTCGATCAGATGCGTGGCCGGGTCCAGCCCGTGCAGGCGCAGCTGCGATTCCACCGCATGGAGGTCGGATGGAAATGCGCCAGCTTCGATCAGGATCGCGCCGCGCTCGGCAGTGGGACGATAGAAGCTCGCCATCATCAGATGCAGATTGACGCTGAGGGTGTTCATCGCCACCACTTCGCCAGGTTGCGCACCGACCACGCGTGCCAGCGCGTCGCGCACCAACTGGTAGTACGTCAGCCATTGGGTCGGGCCGGTGAAGTGGCCTTCCACCGCCAGCGCGCCCCACTGGTCGAGCACTTCGTCCACCATCGCGCGGGCCGCGCGCGGCTGCAGGCCGAGCGAATTGCCGACGAAATAGGTCTGATCGCCATCGCCGTGTTGCGGGAACACGAACGCATCGCGCAGGTTGCGCAGCGGGTCGGCGGCATCCAGTGCAGCAGCATGGGCGCGGGACAGCGGGTCGGTCATCGTCGGGCTCGCAACACGGATCAGGGCGGCAGTTTACCTGCCGTCATCGTGCATGCCGTCATGCCCGGCCGGCGCGCCGGCCGAGGCCGGTCGGGCAGCGCGCAGCAGGTGGGTGAGCGTGCCGATGCTGTCTGTAACGCGGTCGATGGTGTCGGCCAGCGCGGCGGTGGCTGGGGAACTGTCGGGCAATGCGGCCAACGCATCGGAAAGCTGGCGCTCGGCGTTGCGCAAGGTAGCCGCGGCAGGGGTGCCGCCAGTGCGCAGGCCGTCGATCACCGCGGACAGCGCCTCATCGGCCTGCTGCGCAAAGCTGGGCAACGCGTCCAGCGTGGGTAGCGGATGGCCATCGCGCAGCACCGCTTCCAGCAACAGGCTGGCGCGGATCAGCCGGTTGCCATTGGCCAGCAGCGATTCGGCCAGCTTGAGCTCCTGCAGGTTGCGGTGGCTGCGCGGTTCGCCACGCAAACGCTCGATCGAGGCCTGGGCATTGGTGCGTGCAACACGCGCGGCGGCACGCGTATCGCTCAGGCCCTCCATCTGGCCGAGCAGCAAATGGCGCAGATGGTCGCGATATGCGCTGAGCAATTGCGCCAGCGAGGCGCGAATCTGCCGGCGTTCGCGGGTGGGCCACAGTGCATAGGCGACCAGCGCCAGCGCGCTGCCGGCCACGGTCGCCTGCAGACGCGCGCCGACCGCTTCGCCCGGTGCCACGCCTTCGAAGGACAGCAGCAGCACCAGCATGCCGGTCAAAAACGCCACGCCGATGCCGTAGTTCACCTGCGTCAGCAATCGAAACCCAAGGCAAAACAGCGCCAGCAGGGCCATACGGATGCTGGCGCCGTCCATCGCCAGATGCGCAAGCAAGGTGGCCAGCAACAGGCCGACGAAGGTGCCGGCCACGCGCAACGCGCCAAAGCTGAAGGTGCCGCCGAAATCCGGTTTGAGCACGATGGCGGTGGTCATCGGAATCCAGAATCCGTGCGGGATTTGCTGCCAGCGCTGGAAGGCGATGGCCAGCGCCAGGCACACGCCGCAACGCAACGCGTGCCGGAAGGCGACCGACGACAGGTCAAGATTTGCGCGCAACGTGGCCCAGGTCGCGGCCGGGCGCAGCGCCGACGGCAGCCGCGCTTCGGCCAGTTGCGCCTGGATTTCGCCACGGCTGCTGGCCCAGTGCGCGTTGCGGATCAGCGCGCGTAGCTGGCCGCCCAGGCCCTGTGCGCGCGCGACGGCGACGCGCACCAGGCGGCGTTCGCGCGTATTGGCGTTGTCGTGCTGAAACTGTGCCAATGCCCCGACCAGATCGTCGAAACCGGTCATCGATGCACTGGCTGCCTGCGGGTCTTCGCCCATGGTCATCGCGTGCGCGAGCTGTTCCAGCACGATGGCACTGCGTTCGTGCACGCGTTCGATCGCCGGGCGCGCCTGCGAGTCGGTCAGGCGCGTCTCGGCATCGGCCAACGACAGCAGCTCCAGCCGCACGCGATCGCACAGTTCGGCGATGATGCGAAAGCTCTGCACCGCGATCGCGCGCGAGCGATGCTCGCCGTGCAGCATCACCATCGCGTCGAGTACTTCCTGCGTCGCAGGCGGCGCCGCACTGGCATCCGGGCGCTGCCGCGCGCTGCCGGCCAGCTGACGCATCAGGTCTGCCAATGCAAAGCGTTCCGGGCGATAACGCTGCAGCGGCCACGCCGCCAACGCCAGCACCACCTGCAGCAGGCCGCCAGCGAAGATCAGCGCCGCCACACCGGGTGCCTGCTGCACCGGCAGCCGCATGTCTGCGCTGACGACCAGCAGGATCATGCTGGTCAGGCCCACCCGCGCGGCCACCGGACCGAGCGCCACCAGCAAGCCGCCGCCCAGGCCGAGCAACAGGCCGGCCAGCACCAGCGCCGGCGTATGGTGGCCGACCCAGATGCCGAGCAAGGCAGCCAGGCCGGCCGCCAGGGCTGCCATCAACATGCGTTGCAGACGCGCACGATACGGCCCGGGCTGGTCGGAGAACATGGTATTGAGCGCGCCGCTGCACACCGCCAAACCGGCGGCAACCTGCCCGGTCGCCACGCCGACCGCCAGCGGCAGGACGACTGCAGCGGTGTTGCGCAGCGCGACGCGCAAGGGCACGTCGCGCGGTTTGAGGTCGATCAGTGCGCGCAGCATGGTGCCGGTTTCAGAGCATGCGAGCGCCACACCTGCTGTGCGCGATCGCATGCCATTAGGCTGTCAATCCTCGACGGTGGCATAGCGCTCAGGCGCAGGATGCAGATGCCCGCACTGCGAACAGGTGCGCAGCGCGAGCGAGCGGTAGAAGCGATCGAACACCGGCGGGAAGTCGGTTTCGATGTTTTTCAGCGGAAACATCGCTTCATACAACTTGTGATTGCACTGCGGGCAATACCATTGCAGGCCGTCCTGCTCGGTGGACAGGCGCTCGCGCTCGATCACCAGGCCGATCGAGCCGGCCGCGCGTTGCGGCGAATGCGGCACCTTGGGTGGCAGCAGAAAGACTTCGCCGGCACGGATCGGGATGTCGCGCGCCACGCCCTCGTCCTGCACCTTCAACACCATTTCGCCCTCGAGCTGGAAGAACCACTCCGGGCCTTCGTCGTAGTGATAGTCGGTGCGCGCGTTCGGCCCGCCGACAACCATGATGATGAAGCCATCCTGCTGGATGCACTTGTTGCCCACCGGCGGTTTGAGCAGGTGGCGGTGTTCCTCGATCCAGGCGTGCAGGTTGATTGGCGGGATCAGCATCGACGTTTCTCGGCAAAGAAGATATCCGGCTCAGCCGGCCGCCGATGTCCGATGGACGCTGCGGCCGGCCACGTGTGCGTACGGCTCAGCGCTCGGTGTGATCTGCCCGGATCTGCGCCAGCGCTGCGTCATAGCGTTCCTGCAGCAGCTCGGGGCGGTCGATCGACATGCCCAGGTCGTGCGCGCGGCCATCGCGCAGGCTGTATACCCAGCCATGCACGCTCAATTGCTGGCCACGCTCCCAGGCGTCATGCACGATGGTGGTGCGGCACACGTTGACCACTTGTTCGAGCACGTTGAGCTCGCACAGGCGCGCGTGCTGCACCGACAGTTCGCCCGCGTTGTGCAGGCAGGCTTCGTGCTTGTCGGCCACGTCGGTGACGTGGCGGATCCAGTTGTCGACCAGCCCCATGCGCTTCTGGGTCAGGCTGGCGAACACGCCGCCGCAGCCGTAATGGCCGACCACCAGCACATGCTTGACCTTGAGCACGTCCACCGCGAACTGGATCACCGACAGGCAATTCAGGTCGGTATGCACCACCACGTTGGCGATATTCCGGTGCACGAACACTTCGCCCGGCGCCATGTCGATGATCTGGTTGGCCGGCACGCGCGAATCGGAGCAGCCGATCCACAGATATTCCGGCGTCTGTTGGGTCGAGAGTTTGGAAAAGAATTCCGGATCCTCGCGGCGGATACGCTCGGACCAGGCGCGGTTGTTTTCAAGCAGGTGGTTAAGCTCGTTCATGCGCGCAGTATTCCAGAAAATGTGGTCGTGGCGGCTTCGACGAGCGCCCAGGATGAATCAGCTTTCAGGCTTCCCGGTCTCGGCGAACGACCGATGTCCGGCCAGCGCACCCCTGGGGAAACTGGCGCCACCGATCAACTCAACAGGTGGCGCCGATGGCCGACTTCAACGCGTTCTTTCCGACCTTGCTCAAACACGAAGGCGGTTTCGTCAACGATCCCGTCGATCCGGGCGGAGCCACCAACAAGGGCATCACCCTGCTGACCTTCAAGGCCTGCGCGCAGGACCTGCTGGGCATCGAGCCAAGTCTGGCGAACCTGCGTGCGTTGACCGACGCCCAGGCCGGGGTCATCTACAAGGCGCAGTACTGGGACCGGCTGCGCGCCGATCAGATCGCGCTGCAGCCATTAGCCAACATCGTGTTCGACTTCTACGTCAACGCCGGCAACAACGCCATCAAACTGCTGCAGACCGTACTCAACAGCCAGACCGGCGGCAAGTTGGTCGCGGACGGCCGCATGGGGCCCGCCACCTTCGCGGCGCTTGCATCCAGCAACCAGCAGGACCTGTATGCACGCTACAAGGCAGGTCGCAAAGACTATTACCACAGGCTCGTCGCCGCGCGACCGCCGCTTGGCAAGTTTCTGAAGGGCTGGCTGGCGCGCGTGGATTCCTTTCCCGACCCGGTCTGAGCCGGTAACGGCCCAGCGACACTTCCCACCGACGAGCCCGACATGGCGCAGATATCCCTCAATGATCTGATCGAAGCACTGGCCGGCGCGGTCATCGACGCCCAGGACCGGATCGAGCAACACCAGATGGCCAACCTGGGTGCGATCTTCGACGAAGACAATCGTCCCCGAAGCGTCCTGATCCGCTTGCCGTCGCAGCACCCGGAGGCGGGTGAGAACGACGAAGACCTGTATCGGGCACCGCTGTTGCCGCTGGTGTCGTCCAACGTCCTGCGGATCAAGGATGTAGAGATCAGTTTCGATGCACAGCTCGGTGAACTGAGCGAGCTGGACGAAGCAGTCGTGCCGGACGCGTTGGCGGTTTCGGCCGTCGTCGAGGACTGGCATCCCAAGCCGCCGGCGCTGCCAGGCCAGATCGGCATCGACCTCGGCTCCAACGCAAAAAATGCGCGAAACAGTGCAGTGCACGTCGTGTTGCGCGTGGAAGGCAGCGAGCCGACCGAGGGCGTGGCACGTCTCATCAATCGCCTTGCGCAGTCGCAAGGTGTGTTCAAGACGGTCAAGGGAGAGTAACTCCCGCCGTCTTCGTTTTCTTCATAAACAACCACTCTTCAGGAGAACACCATGAGCGATATCGTCAACATGTCCGACCAATTCAAGGGCCTGCCGATGGCAGACCTGATCGGCGCCCCGTTGCGTGCAGCCTGCGATGCGCAGGTCATGCTGGCGCGGGCCACCGCCGACTTCATCAAGGTCATCGGCTTTCTGCCGCCGACCGACCCTGCCGACCCCAACGGGAACGGCGGCACGCGCACCGCGCAGTTCAAATTCAAGCGCCCGGTCGAAGACCCTAGCGGTACCGGGATGGCTGAGGAAGAGGTCGAGATCGTTGTACCGTTGTTGACCCTTGTCAACGTCCCCAACCTGAGCATTCAGACCGTGGACGTGACCTTCGATATGGAAGTCAAATCCTCGTTCTCGGAAAAGGAAGCCGAAGACAAGAGCCTCAAGGTGGATCTGGAGGCCAGCGTCGGTTGGGGCGTCTTCAAGGCCAAGGTCAACGTGCAGGGCTCTGTGTCCAGTCATAAGGAAAATACCCGCTCTTCGGATAACTCGGCCAAGTATCACGTCGCGCTGCACGCCGAAGATCGCGGCACGCCCGAAGGCCTGTCGCGTGTGCTCGACATCCTGCAGACCGCTGCGGCCCCACGCAAAGTCACCGCGCCTGTGCCGGTGCCGTAAGCGTCGCTGTTGCGTCCCGTACTTTTCCCTCATCCGAGTCGTTGCCGATGATTGATCTGTCAGAAGTCAGTTACATCAAGCGCATCGTCGTCGGCAGCGACAACCCGGCAAAGATGCAGACCGCCGAGCAGGTCGAAGCCGCGCAGCAGTTGCTCAATCGCTGCCTCAGCGAAGCGCCCAAGGGGGCGATTCTCGGGATCGAGAAGAGCTTCAATATCCTGCAGTTGGGCGAGCACCAGGTCGTGCTGCAATGGTTGTGCTACCACGTCGGGTTCAAGCGCAAGCCGGTCTGGCTGACGGAGGCATAGATGGCACGCGCAAGCTATTGCCTTGATACCTTCGTGGAGCTGCTCGACCAGGCCGTCCGACGCGCGCAACAGCGGTGCCGCCAGCGGCACGCTGCAGTCGTGAATGCCGCGGCGACCGCGTGCGACATGTGGGTGCATTGCGTGGATGGCGAGCAAACGGCGCAGGCCGAAACGGCAACCCTGTTTTCCATTCCTGTCTGCCAATTGCGTGCGCTGCGGCTGCAGCAAATCAGCGAATTTTCGTTGACGCTGCACGTGCAGATTCAGCCGGTCACGCAGACCGACGGCGCTCCCGGGTTGGCATTGCGTCTTGCGCCGCCAGATGGCCATACGCCTGGGCATACGCTGAAGATCAGCTATCAAGGAGCCGAGCGTCCGCGTGGCGTGCTTTGGTTCGATGGTGTCGCATTGAAGGAGTGGATGCTGCATCCGTTCATGGACGTGCCACTATCCGAGCCAGGAGAACTGCGGTGAGGCTGCTGCTGTCGGACGCCGATGCCCGTGCCCTCGCCGAGCGGCTGGGAACCGATGTGGCCACCTTGCATGCGGATCTCTGTCGGCAGTCCCAGCGCAAGCTGCGATCCATCTTCATCATCTGCTTGGTTGTTGTTCTGGTGATCGCTGCGTTCGCTGTGCTGAGCGGCAGCGTGATCGATCTTTCCACTGTTTCCAATTTCTTATCGGAGCTTTTTCATGGCTGGTCAACATCGCTATCGTCATCGCATTTTGCGCATCACCCCGGCACTTGCCTTATGTTTATCGCTGACTGCAGCGCAGGCGGCTCCCGCTGGCGGGATTCCGGCTGGTGACTGGCGCGGCATCCTGTCCGCCAGCGGCGGTACCGGCCCGGTCTACATCCGTCTGAGTGCGCGCGCGGCTGGAGTCGAGGGCACCCAGGTGGCGGATCTGCGATTCGGGCCTCCCTACAATTGCGCGCTCGAGTTACGCGCGCAGCCGGACGGCTACGCGTTGCTGTCGCGCAATGGCGGCAAGTTCTGCGAGGCGCTGACCGGCGGGGTTGCCCAACTCCACATGGCGGAGAGTGGGGCGCATGAGATGCAGCTCACCTTGTCTGGCGGCGCTTCGCCGTTGGTCGTTGCCCTGAATCAGAGCAGTGCTGGATTGGCCGAAGCCGGGCGCTGGCGCGCGGCGGGCCTGATGTCCGCGCAGCTGGAGATCGTGGCGACCACCCTCCGTCCGGGAGACGTGCTCGGTCGCCTGCGTTACGGTGCCCCACGGGATTGCCAAGTGGAATTGCGCTATGCCGGGCGTGCAGCAGGTGCGCTGAACGCCTGGGTCGTGGCCAACGATAGAGGCTATTGCCGTCAGCTCAGTGATGTCCAGGCCAGTCTGCAGGTTCGTGCAGATGGCAGTGCCGAGCTTGCACTGCTGTTGAAAGGTCAGCGAGAGACGGCGCTGTTCGAGCGGATGCCTTGAGGTGTCGTAGCGGCGTGTCTGCCAGTAAGGACGTCATCTATGTGGAAGCGAGCCAGTCGGCGCGCGGGCCTACGGCGACGCGCAGTGGCCCAGCCCGTCCCGCCGACGGAATTCGGCGGGCCGGCATTTTCCAGCGTGCTCGAACAACTGGAGCTCGAATGCCGTGCGATGGTGTCCTACGCACTGAAGCAAGGGCTGGCAATGTCTCCCGATCTGCCTGGCCGGCTGGCAGAGCTTCGCGTGATGCCTGGCGCCTCCTTGCACGGCGAATCCGGTGCGCGCGAATTGGCCGGTCTGCACCGACAGCTGGTGCGTGCGATCCAGCCGGCAACGCCACAGGCGGTGGTGCTGATCGAGCGCGAGCGCCTGCGCGGTGGTTGGCTGCGCTGGCTCAGGCCGATTCCGTTGATCCGCACCTTGACCTTGACCTCGGTCGGTTGCCTGGCCTCAGTGGTCGGGCTGGCGATGTCCAGCCTGGTGAACGAGCGCAACATCACGCTGGGCTTCCTCGATTCCTCAGGAAGCACGCTGGGCTGGAATGTGATGTTTATCCTGGCCTGCGCCGGACTCGGTGCAGCGTTTTCCGCATTGTTCCAAGCCCATCGTTACGTTGCCGACGCAACATACGATCCGCGCTTCGATTCCTCCTATGCCGCGCGTATGATCCTTGGACTCATCGCTGGCCTGATCCTGGTGGAGTTGCTGCCGGAGAATCTCTTCGCTGAAAGCAGTCTGGGTGCGTTCGGAAAGCCCGCATTGGCGATGATGGGCGGCTTCTCGGCAAGCGCGGTGTATCGCCTGCTGCAACGCATGGTCGAGGTCATGGAAACGGTCGTGCGCGGCGATTCCGGCCAACAGGCCGCTGCCGCGATCCAGTCGCAGCGTGCGTCGGCCGAATCCGAAAGCATCCGCGCGCGTGGCGAACTTGCCGCAGGTCTGCTGGACCTGCAGCGTGAGATGCAAGCGGACCCGCGTCTGGATCAGGTGCGCCAGCAACTGACCGGCCTTGCCAGGCAGATGATGTCAGACGATTCCTGATCTTTCGCGCATGAGCTGCGCTCAGACGCACGTGCGCCTTTCTCCTGCCCGTCCGTAGCGTGCGGTTTGGCACAGCCTGCCTGGTAGCAGGTGACAGCGCGCTTTCGCGTCGTGCGGCATAGCTCGCTTCGGCGTCGGCGCAAATTGCCTATCACGCTTCAGGCAGGCATACCCGTCACGGTGTCTCAGCGACATCGGCAGCGTTGTCGAAACCAGCATCTGGTGCTCGCCAAAACAGTTCAAGACCGATGGCCCGGAGATGAGCGTGTGACAAGCTCGATCAAGTGCTCCTGCCGAGCATCTGCCGATTCGCTGCAGCGCGCCGCGTGCAAGCCGCTGCACATCGCGGTCCCCATTCGTGCACCAGAGGGTATGATGAAGACACGTATCGTCGTCGCTGCCGATCGCACCATCCTCGTGGAAGGGATGGTCGCCTTGCTACAAAAGGTTCCGGGTATCGAAGTGGTAGGGCATGCGGAAGACGGGCTGGCATGTCTTCAGATCGCCGCCAGAGAGCGGCCTGATATCGTCCTGGTGGATGTCCTGCTGCCCGGCCTCAATGGTATCGATCTGACGCGGCGCTTGATGCAGCGCAGCCCCAACAGCCGGGCAATCTGTATCGCTCCGTCCGATGCCTGTACGCAGGCCAGCGCAGTCTTCGAAGCCGGCGCCAAAGCATATCTGGCGCGAACCAGCCGCTTCGCCGAATTGCTGCGGGCAATTCAATGCGTCATCCAGGATCAGACCTACATCAGTCCGCAGATGTCGAGTTCGCTGATCGCCGGGCTGCGTCGTGCTGCCAAGGCCGATTCTGCCTACACCCGGCTCACCTCACGCGAGCGCGAAATCGTGCAGCTCTATTCGGAGGGCCTGTCCACCAGGCAGATCGCCAACCGCTTGCACCTGAGCGTGAAAACCGTGGGGACGCATCGCGAAAACTGCATGTTGAAGCTCAATATCCAAAGCATCGCTCAGCTGACCCGTTATGCGATCGCGCAGGGCCTTTCTCCGCTTGAAGCAGCAATCGACGGTAGCGGTGAGCCATCCGATGGGTGCGTAGCGCAGCACATGCGCCGTGCCGGCTGAGGCGTCCTGGCTACCCACAGCGGCGCACCGGTCGCATGGACGCTGGTGCATGTACGCAGGCGCGAGGCGATGGCCTGCGCCTGTCAGCATCACCGGTGGCCGGTAGACCACCGCCACAGCGTGTACAACGCAAGCGCATGCAGACCCTGCTCCGTCTCTAACCGGTCCCGATCTGCGGTCTTGACCGATACCGGGTGATGGGTGCGATTCGCACACTGGAGTTGCGTCCATTGGCGCAGGCGGCGCAACCAGCGACGCACCATCATTGACAGGGAGATTTTCATGAAAACCACATTGAAACTTGAAGCGGAGAGCTATGCCAAGGCGCTGAAGGACATACGGGACGCCAATGCGAATGCGCAGTCTATCGAGGTGTCCTACGTGCCGGGCGAAGCACGCGAAGAAGTCTCACGCTACTTTCTCAAGTATCCCAACTTCGAGTTGAACGCCTATGCTCTCAACGATCAGAAGTACGATCTGAGCAAGTATCAACACACGGGTAAATTTCCGAGTGTCACAAGCGTCGACTTGGCTGCCGCGTTGTCCAAAGGTGGCGAAGGCAAGACCGCCATGAACGAGCGATTGAGCGTCGTGGTGTGTCTGATCTGCGAGGCCGCGCGTTCTGAGCCGATCGAACGGGCGATGCAGGCAGCCATCGCGCACAAATACGTCGACTTGGAACGCTATCGGGTGTTGATGAACATGTACGACCACACGCTCACGTTCAAGCGCGAAAAGCGCACTGGAGATGCGTTGCTGCCGCTGCAGTTGCAGGACTACATCGACTACGTCAAATCTACGAAGTACACCGGCGATAAAGGCATCGAAAAGACCATTATCGACCTGGGGTAGTGCGTCACCACGTCCATCAAACCGCAACGGCGGCGTACGCCGTTGCGCATCAAGAGCCGCCAACAAACGTCGCGAGCCGCCGCTAGGCGGACGTGGATGGCGCTCAGGGCCGGAGTACACGGGTACATGCCGATTCCGAGTGCCGATCATGCCCGAATGGCGGTGCGCAATAGTTCTGTTGGCCGCTACAAGGAGAACGCTATGGGTATGTCCGAAGATGCCGCTGCCGGCGGGCAAGGCGGCAATCTGTAGTTGATTCAATCGCTGGAGCAAATGCTTGAACGTGACCAGGCCGGCAAGCTACTGCAGCCACTTTCCGGCATGGCGGTCGCGCGGCCGATCTATCAGGTGCCGGCCATTGCGCTGGCGGAACCGCTGAAAACGCTGGTCGCCACCATCTTCCGCTCAGCGGGTGTCTACGATGCAGTGCCTGAATCCAAGCACGGCGAAAATGTGCACGGTTCCATGCGCGATGTGCACCAAAATAACGACAATGGCCGCCGCTATCTTCCGGTGCTCGACTATCCCGTCGCGCCGACAGGCCGTGCCGGGCGTTATCACGACTACATCGTGCAGCGGAGCAAGGCGGATGTGCAAAACCGGCAACGCCAACGCTCGGGCATCAGCGGCGTGCTGACAGGTTATGTGGAATACACCGTGGTGCTGGAGGGATGTAGCAACGTACGATTGATCTTCGACTATCTCAACACGCGTTTCTTTATCTCTCCCAATCACTACAAGCCCTGGGCCAGGCCCGAGGCATTGGCTGCACGCCGCAATTTGGGCGCCGACCCGGCGCGCTATCGGCTTGCACCGCACGAAGCAGGCATGGACGAGCAGAGCTGGCGCGACGACGAGTTATACGGCCCCCATCTGCTGATCATGCTATGAGCACGGCCAAGGGCAATCCCTGGTGAAGCAGGGAGTCCTGCAATGACCTGTGCGCAGGTCGTTGCAGGTGTCGGCCGTCAGCCTGGCCGAGGTGTCCGGCCATCTGGTGACCAGCCGTCCGACAATGCGCCTGCGGCTTCTCAGCGCCTGGTTTCGGCATTCAGCGCCGCCTGCATCAATGCTGCGATCGCGTGCGCGTCTTGGCCGGCTTGCTGCGTCAGGAACTGAGCGACACTGCGTTGATTGCCCGCCGGGTGGTTCTGGCTCAATTTGAAGGTGAGCTCGATGCGGCTTGGAACGAAGCGGAAGCCGACCAGACCGCGCAATTGTCGGCGATGACTGTCGCGCTCGATTTCGAACTGCCAATCGCTGCCCACGCGCTGCTCGAAGTGCGCGCTCATGCGCGCGATCAAACTGCCCAGCGCCTCTTCATCGCTCACCTGGCTGCAGCGTCCATGCAGGTGCGCAACAGCGTAGTTCCAGGTGGGCACGCGCGCAGCTGCGTCCTTGTCCAGGTACCAGGTGGGCGAGACATAGGCATGCGGGCCCTGCAACACCATTACCGCATCGCCAGGAGTGCGCGCCTGCGGATTGGGGCCTGCCCAATGGCCCTCGATCAGGACATCCTCGCCATCACGCTGATACAGCACCGGCAGGTGCGAGATCGCCAACTGCCCGTCCTCGCGCTGGCTGATCAGGGTGACGAACGCATCGCGCGCGAATAGCCAGTCCAGCAAGGCCAGATCGGTCTGCGCAAATGCGCGTGGGGCGTACATGTCAGGCGCGGCCACCCATGTTCACAACCATGCGCGCGCGCAGCTCGGCATCGTCGTTACCTTGGGGTGGCGAGACTTCATGCAGCGAAAAGCCGCGGATGAGCGCGTCTTCTTCGTCCAGCCCGTCCAGCGCCACGAATTCGGCATCGAACAAGGCCGCGCGTGCGCTGTCTTCGCTGTCGTAGGGCAGCGTCTTGCCGTCGCTGTCCAGCACCTCGGCGGTGCCGGCTTCATTGACGCGCAGGCGCGCCCAGATCAGCGTGCGGCCGATCGTGGCCAGCCACCAGGAGTCGTGGGCGCCCTGCAGCGTGTCTTCGTAAGTGGTCATTGCATTACCTTGGAAAGCAGGCCGAGCAGGGCCGCCATGCCCAGGCCGAAAAAGATGGTGAGCAGCGAAAGCCAGGCGGGTGTGGCCAGACCGGACAGCGCGCTGTCGCGGTAGCTGCGGTAACCCCGGGCCAGCAACCAGCGCAACGCCACGGGACTGATGAAGGCCGGGTCGCCGAAGCTGGCCAACGCATCCGGATGGCGGTCGCGCATGTGCACCAGGGTCAGCGGCCAGAAGATCAGCAGCGCGGTCAGCCCGGCGACGGCGACACCGACAAAACACAGCGCGAAGAACAGCGTCATGCAGTGTGCTCCGTGGGCGGGGCATCGAACCGGCCGATGAAGTCAATCAGGCCGACGATATTTTCATTCGACGCATCCAACGCTTCGGCCGGAATCCACCACTCGGTGTGATGGGCGCCGCCGACTTTTTGAATGGCGTACTGTTCAACCAACGCTGCGCGTAGCGCGAACTGTGCGACATCGCCAACTCCGCTGTCCCTGACGTTCCAGCGCGACGCGATTTGCTCGGCGTCGCGCTGGTTGGCGGCCGGGTAGAAGATCGGCTGCTCCGGCAACCGCGGCGGCCAGCGTCGGAAGCCGGCCTCGCGCACCAACGCGTATTCCTCCGGCCCCAGCGGACGGTACATGGTGACCGTGGCCGCCGCGGTCGTCACCTCAGAACTCCGCGCTGCCCGGCGCGCGCGGGTAGGGGATCGCGTCGCGGATGTTGCTCAGCCCGCACACGTACACCACCAGACGCTCGAAGCCCAGGCCGAAGCCGGCATGCGGCACCGAACCGTAGCGGCGGAAATCGCGGTACCAGCTGTAGTGCTCCTTATCCAGACCGAACTGCGCCATGCGCGCGTCGAGCACATCCAGGCGCTCTTCGCGCTGGCTGCCGCCGATGATTTCGCCAATGCCCGGCGCCAGCACGTCCATCGCCGCGACGGTCTTGCCGTCATCGTTCAAGCGCATGTAGAACGCCTTGATGTGCTCGGGATAATTGGTCACCACCACCGGGCGGCCGATGTGTTCTTCGGTCAGCCAGCGCTCGTGCTCGGTCTGCAGGTCAAGGCCCCATTCCACCGGGAAATCGAACTTCTTGCCGGAGTTCTGCAGCAGCTTCACCGCGTCGCTGTAGTCGATCTGCTCGAACGGTGCGTTGATGAACGCTTCGAGCTTGGCGATCGCGTTCTTGTCCACGCGCTCGGCCAGGAACGCCAGGTCGTCGCCACGCTCATCGAGCACCGCGCGGAACAGGTATTTGAGGAACTGCTCGGCCAGGCGTGCGTCTTCGGCCAGATCGGCGAAGGCGATTTCCGGCTCGATCATCCAGAACTCGGCCAGATGGCGCGTGGTGTGGCTGTTCTCGGCACGGAAGGTCGGGCCGAAGGTGTAGACCTTGCTCAGCGCCAGGCAGTACGCCTCCACGTTGAGCTGGCCGGAGACGGTTAGAAAGGTTTCCTTGCCGAAGAAGTCGCGGCTGAAATCCACGTTGCCGCTGGCATCGCGTGGCAGGTTGACCATGTCCAGCGTGGAGACGCGGAACATCTGCCCGGCGCCTTCGGCGTCGGAGGTGGTGATGATCGGTGTGCTGATCCAGTTGAAGCCGTTCTGGTGGAAGAAGCGGTGCACGGCCTGCGCCAGACAGTTGCGGATGCGGGTCACCGCACCGAAGAGGTTGGTACGCGGGCGTAGATGCGCCACTTCACGCAGGAACTCCGGCGTCATCGGCTTGGGCTGGATCGGGTAGGTCAACGGGTCTTCGACCCAGCCGACGATGTCCACGCCACTGGCCTGGATCTCGAACGACTGGCCCTTGCCCTGCGATTTCACCAGCACGCCCTTGGCGATCAGCGAGCAGCCGCTGGTCAGGCGCTTGATCTCGTCGAAATTGGGCAGCGTGTCGTTGGCCACCACCTGGATCGGAGCGAAGCACGAGCCGTCGGTCACGTTGATGAAGGCCAGTCCGGCAGATCCGCGCAAGGTGCGCACCCACCCCCGTACCGTGACTTCGCCGCCTTCCGGGAGCTTCCCCGCAAGCGCATGTTCAACGCTGACCACCGTCATGACTGTTCCTCGCCGTAGCGACCTTGAATGGCCTGCGAGTTTACTGGCTGCGACCGCGCCGGCGCGAGCATTCTGAACAGCTTGCCGGGCGCTGCGCTTGTCGCAGGCGCGTACTGCCCCCATCTGTCGCAGATGCCGCAGCTCCGCGTTCTGCCTGGTTGTTGCGGCCTCGCTATACTTGCCGCCACTGTTTCGGAGTGCCCCCATGGCCGTCAGCCTCACCCCCGCCGCGCTGGAGCGCGTGCAGCGTTTCGTGCAGCAGACCCCGGGTGCCTTGGGTCTGCGCTTTGGCGTCACCAAGACCGGTTGTTCCGGCTGGGGCCATGTCACCGACCTGGCACGCGAGGCGCGTGACGACGACGCGGTCTTCGAGCAGGGCGGGGTGCGCATCTTCGTCGACCCCGCCAGCCTGCCGCTGGTGGATGGCACCTGCATCGACTTCGGCAAGCACGGCCTGAGCGAGACCTTCACCTTCAGCAATCCCAACGCGACCGCCGAATGCGGCTGCGGTGAGAGCTTCACCACCGCGGACGAGCACCGCTGAGCCCGCCAGCGCGCATTATCCCTTCTCCCTGTGGGACATTGCCCTCCTTCGTGGGGAGAAGGTGCCCCGCAGGGGCGGACGAGGGGGCGCCTCGGATGTCTGCCAACGCAGGTACTGACAAGCGCGTCGCTACGCGCCGCCAAGGGTGAATCGCCGACTGCTCCATCGATTTGCTCCGCACCCTCACGCCAAACCCTCTCTCGGCGGGAGAGTGGCCCTAAGCGTTAACTGCCAGCTGTTCGCTGCCGCATTGCCCAGCCAGTTGCAGCTAAGCAATTGAACTGCCATACTTTCCTGCTTCCTGCTCGATTCCGGGCGGGAACCCTTGCTCCACCGGCCGCTTGCGCGGACCACCGGGGAGCTGTCCGGCCCACGTGGCCACATCCGAAAGGTAAAACAACATGAGTCGTCATTACGAAGTCGTGTTCCTGGTCCATCCGGACCAGAGCGAGCAGGTCCCGGCCATGATCGAGCGCTACAAGTCGCTGATCGAGGGCGGTAACGGCACCATCCACCGTCTGGAAGACTGGGGCCGTCGTCAGCTGGCCTATCCGATCCAGAACCTGGTGAAGGCGCACTACGTGCTGCTCAATATCGAAGTCGACCAGGCCGTGCTGAGCGAGCTGGTGGAAAGCTTCCGCTTCAACGATGCGGTGCTGCGTCACCTGGTCGTCAAGCGCGATGGCGCCGACACCGAGCAGTCGCTGATCATGAAGAGCAAGGACGAGAAGGGCGACAAGCCCGAGCGTAGCGAGCGTCGTCGTCGTGACGACGAAGAGGGCGAAGCGCCCGCCGCCAACGATAACGACGGCGACAACGCCGAAGCCGCTTAAGGAGCGCTGTCATGTCCAAGTTCTTCCGTCGCCGCAAGTTCTGCAAGTTCACCGCCGAGGGCGTCAAAGAGATCGACTACAAGGATCTCAACACCTTGCGTCAGTACCTCACCGAGAACGGCAAGATCGTGCCGAGCCGCGTGACCGGTACCAAGTCCAAGTACCAGCGCCAGCTGGCCACGGCCGTCAAGCGCGCCCGTTTCCTGGCGCTGATCCCGTACACGGACAACCACGACGTCTAAGTAGTGCCGCGTAGTGGGGCCGCCGGTTGTGCGGCTCCTTCGCAAGCCCGCACAACGTTGTGCGGGTCTCTCACAGGAACTCGCACGTCCCTGTGCGGGTGATCAAATTAATAGACGCCTGGTGATTGGAGATTCGGTGTGATCGTGCTTTTACGATTCCCAAATCCCGATTCCCGAATCCCGTCTTTTCGGACAGCACCCGTTGCGCCCGCCACATGCCGGCGCTAACGAATAACGGAGTACCACCATGGATCTGATTCTTCTGCAGAAAGTGACCAACCTGGGCAACCTGGGCGACAAGGTCAGCGTCAGGCCGGGTTACGGCCGCAACTTCCTCGTGCCGCAGGGCAAGGCCGTGCCGGCCACCGCTGCCAACGTTGAAGCGTTCGAAACCAAGCGCGCCGAGTACGAAGCCAAGGCCAACAGCATCCTGGCCGAGGCACAGAGCCGCGCCACCAAGTTCGAAGGCGCCAGCGTCACCATCGGTGCGCATGCGTCGACCGAAGGCAAGCTATACGGCTCGGTTGGCCCGCGCGACATCGCCGAGGCGTTCACCGCCGCCGGCCTGCCGCTGGAAAAGAGCGAAGTGATCCTGGGCGAAGGCGCATTCCGCAATGTCGGCGAATACGACGTTGTGCTGCACCTTCACGCGGATGTGGAAACCTCGGTCAAGGTCATCGTCGAATCCGACGCCTGATCGCTGGCCTGCCAGCGAACCTGACCTAAGGAAGGTCTGATCAA